>NZ_VTDU01000002.1:0-203616 GCF_035615615.1 Acinetobacter sp. MD2(2019)
GGCCATTCTACTCTCTTTCAAAAGAAAGTCAACTAGTAATTTGAAATATTTTTTAACTTATTCGATAAACCCAAAAACCAACACTTCGTGCTAACTAACTGTTTATCAACAAGTTTTATTTCTCATCACCGCCGATGGATGTGCATTCTACAGCATTCCCATCCCAACACAACACTTTTTTTCATTGTTTCTGTTTGAGTGTATTTTTTTTAATCTATTTTAAGGTTTTTTTATTATTTTCGCCTTTGAACATACAAATTCAGGGGCATTTTGCAGACTTTTTAATCTTTTGCTTTCGTTTTTCTCTTGCCACTTTAGTGCTCGGCAATCGGCATAAATGCAAAAACCCGATTTTCCTTGCTGTTCTTGGTTATTTATAATGCACGTATATTGAAAACTTCCCACAAATTCGTTGCCAACTCCTGCTTTAAAGTCACCTCGTGCATGTGCATAGACATTAATTTGCTGTGTTTTATCTGCATAGCGCCAAACGAATTCACGTGGTAAATACATCTCAGCACCATTTTTGCTTTTTATTTTTGGATAAACCCGTAAAACTGTTAAAACCACGTTCTGGGTGAATTCTTCTGTTTTTCCAGCCGTGCTCACCATCAGCTTACTTTGCATAATTTGATTAAACTGATTGCGAATTTGAATAAAGGTATAAGTTTTTGAATCGTGTTCAATCATGCTAAAGAAGTAAAAATAGCAATGCACAAATGGAAAATCCATCATTTTGCTGTAATACAACACCGCAGGGGCAGACAAAGCATATTTATTTTGCTTGTAGTTTAGCTCGCCTTCTAACTCACCCCAAATTTGCCATTTTTGGTATAAACCTGCATTAAAAGTATGCATTTTATGCATTGCAGATGACAACTGAAAGCTAAACTCTAGCGTAATCTCTCGCTGAAGACTGTCAAAAATTAATTGCGTGCCAGTTTGCTCCAACAAAACATGGTTCAAACAGATCAAGAGGCGCTCTTTGAGTTCGCAATCATCTTGTATCGATAAGTTCTGCAAGCCATCTGAATGTTGCGCACTGGTCGCAATTAAAATTTTAAAGCTGTCGGATGTGGTGGTTTTGACATGATTGGTTTTAAAAATTGGAATATTCGGTGTTCCAATCAGAATTTGCACATTTAGGAAGTGAAAAGGCTCTGGCAAATTGAGCAGGATGAAATTCCAGTGCAAGATAGAATAGTGTGGATTGGGCACCCAAGTTAATTGAATGCCCTTTGAAAGTTGCAATTTAGGTTTGCGAAGCACGTTCCATACCATTGCAACCTCCAATTGTTCCTTTTAGTCGGTATTTTTTCTCGCTAGAAATGTAGTAACAAATCCAGATAAAACATACAACACCGAAATGGTTAAAATACCCACAGGAATGTTGTAAGTGATTGCAGCCAAAATAAGTACAACCGGCAGCATAAAAACAAATGGTACACGTTTACGATCCATTTGCTTAAACGAATAGTATTTCATGTTCGAAATCATGAGTAAGCCAACCACCACCATAAACGCAGCATAAAAAATCTCAACCGCATGGTCTGTTTTTGGAAAAATGTAGTTGTAATCTCGGCTCACCCAAACCACACAAATGACTAAAATGGCAGCCAATGGACTTGCAATACCAATAAAGTAGCGTTTATCAACCACGCCAATTTGCACGTTAAAGCGCGCTAACCGGAAGGCTGCGCAAGCGGTATACACAAAACAACACGCTAAGCCAATGCGGCCAAGTCCATGCACACTCCAACTATACATTAAAATTGCAGGTGCCAAACCAAATGCAATTAAGTCTGATAATGAGTCAAATTGTTCGCCAAAAGCACTTTGTGCACCAATGGCACGCGCGACACGCCCATCCAAACCATCCAACAAAGCGGCTACAAAAATGGCATAAATTGCATGCAGATATTGCCCATCCATACTCGAAATAATGGAGTAAAATCCTGACAATAAGGCTGCCGTTGTAATCAGGTTTGGCCACAAATAAATACCACGGCGTTTCACACGCTGCCCTTCATGGGTATGTTCTTCTTCAACCACTTCAAACGTAATACCATCATAAGCGTCGTCTAAACCATCTCCGTCATGCTTGGGGATATGGGTCATATTTGACTCCTCAGATTCTTTTATTCAGTAATGATTATTCGCCAACAGTCCACTTTACTGCAATAGAACCGCCATTTTCCTGCATTTTTAAATGTGGAAGCAACCAAGATAATGCTTGCTTCGCATCTTCTGCAAATTTCCAAGGTGGATTAATCACCAACAAACCACAACCATTTAATCCAACAGGAGTATCGTCTGGCCAAACGCAAATTTCACAGACCAATTGACGGCGGATACCGGTTTTTGCCATTTTTTTGTAAAAACGATCGACCATCACGCGGTCTTTAATTGGGTACCAGACGGCAAAAATACCTGTTGGCCATTTTAGATAGGCATTCACCAAAAGCTCGACTAACTGTGGGAAATCCTTACGCTCAATTTCGTAAGGTGGATCAATCATCACCAAGCCACGTTTTTCTTTTGGTGGAATCACCCCGAGCAAACCTTCATAAGCATCGCGCTCATGTAAACCTGCACGACGGTCACGAATATTCATATAAAGTTGCTGAAATACTTCAGGCTGCATTTCAAAAATAGTGGCTTTATCCGCTTCACGCATGCCTTCTAAAGCAAACCAAGGCGAACCTGGATAAGCACCTTTCCCTGAAACAGCACGCATGTCTTCAACAATTTTTAAATACTGTTTAATCGCTTCAGGGGCATTTTTTTTCTCTGAAGCAGGCAAATTGATTAAACGATGAATACCCGACAGATACTCACCCGATTTTTGCGCAGCTGCTTGAGAAAGATCATATTTTCCTGCACCACCATGCGTATCGATGTAACGATAGACTTTATCTTTTGCATTGAGACGGGTCAAAAGTTGCAGGAGCAAAACATGCTTCATAACATCTGCAAAGTTACCTGCATGAAAATGATGACGGTAGTTCATGTGATCTAAAATTCCTTAAATTAGCCTGCATCTTAACATGAAATGCCAATTCTTGATGTTGTCTCGCACGATGTTGCTTTAAAATAGCAACAACTTTGCTGAATTTTTGCGATTAATCGAGCCGATATGTCTACTTTTGCCCGTCCTGAATGGGACTTAAATTTTATCATCGATGCCTTAGATCAAGATGGTTTTTGCTTGCTCGATGACGTCTATGCTGCCGATTTTTTTCAAGCCGTGCGCAATGAATGTCTAGCTCAATTAGATCAATTTAAACAAGCAGCGGTTCAAAATGGCGTGGTTTCAAGTATTCGTAGCGATCATATCTTGTGGATAAATCAAGACTTACCCACAGCAGAGCAGCATCGTCAGCGCTTACTTGATTTAGGCCAGCAATTGAACCGAACTTTTTTCTTTGGCATAAAAGAAGTTGAGGCGCATTTTGCATGCTATAACGCCGGCGAATTTTATGCGCTGCATCGCGATAATCCACAACAAAAAAACCATCGGGTATTATCTAGCGTGTTTTATTTGCATGAACAATGGCAGGCAGGTTGGGGTGGACAATTGCGCCTACAAGATAAACACGGCAATTGGCATATTATTGAGCCTCGTCCAAATCGCTTGGCGTTATTTCAAAGTGATTTATTGCATGAAGTGTTGGCAGCAAAACAACAGCGCTTGTCGATTACCGCATGGCTACGCAGTAGTTCTGAAGCACTGAATTGGTAATTGCAACGCAGCATTGCGCTTTTTGCCTTTTAATCTCGGTGTGATGACCTCATATCGACATACATGTTTTGAGGATACGATCATGTTAAACACACATACACAAATTATTGAACGCTTAGGTGCAACCGATCAGCTTTATTTAACGGAAAATTCACCTGAATTGGCGTTAGAACGTGGTGATTTACGTTTGCAATTGGTTACCTTAAGCAAAAATCGTCAAGAACGTGTGTATTTTTTACATGAGGCGATTGCCATTTTGGAGTCGGCGCGCATTGAGTTTGAAGAAATGCCCATGCGCGATTACATCCAACTCTCTTTGCAATTGGGCAAAGCTTACATGATGTATTTTGAATTAACTCAAGAACATAAATTTGCGATTATTACCCAACAAATTTTAAAACCTTTGGCACATTTACAGGATGCCAATGTTTATTTCTTTTTGGCGTATGCGTCATCGGTAAAAAACGAAGTCGCTTTAACCAAACATTGGTTAAAAAAATACGCCAAAACAGAATACGTTGATGTTCAGTTATTAATTGAACATTCAGGCTTTGCAGGGTTACGCCAAGAAAGCTGGTTTAAAGATTTAGTCAAAGCACAATTGCATTGATTGGAATCACTGTCTGAATGTAAATACGATGTGACTGGATTATGAATGCAGTAATTCATTGAGTGTATCAATCACAATTGCCCAGTCGTCATCTTTTTCTAAATGACTTTTTAAAAATTGCCTTTGGCCTTCTGTCCAAAAGTCCGCGCAATGTAACAACGTTTCGGCGGGCAGCTGGTGCTGCTGAATAAATACTTCAATTGAATGTTGGTCTGAATCTAAACCCAATTGTTCGAAGAGAAGTTCTAATGTTGGTTTGACTTCAAACATAATCGCACTCCTTACTTTTGGTTATTTTATATTCAACATCTTACTACAAGCCAAAGCATTGGAGATGTTGCTATTTCGTTTTCTTATTTATCTTCGTGCTTGTTATTTGTGGAAATGAAGGCATAAAAAAACACCTCAAACGAGGTGTTTTTTTAAATCGAACCAAAACGGCGAGATTATTTTAACATGTCTGCAATTGCAGCACGTTCTTCTTCAAGTTCATTTAAAGTGAAGTTGATACGTTCACGGCTGAACTCATCAATTTCTAAACCTTGAACGATTTTGTATTCGCCATTTTCTGTGGTTACAGGGAAACCGAACATCACCCCTTCAGGAATACCGTAAGAACCGTCAGATGGAATACCCATCGTTACCCATTTGCCATTGGTGCCTAATGCCCAATCACGCATATGGTCAATTGCAGCATTTGCCGCAGACGCAGCAGAAGATAAACCACGCGCTTCAATAATTGCCGCACCACGTTTACCCACAGTTGGAAGGAATACGTCTTTGTTCCATGCTGCATCGTTAATTTTGTCTTTTAAACTTACGCCATTTGCCGTTGCAAAACGGTAATCTGCATACATGGTTGGAGAATGGTTACCCCAAACAGTTAAGTTTTCGATATCTGCAACAGCAACACCCGCTTTTTGCGCAACTTGCGTTAAAGCACGGTTATGGTCAAGACGTAACATTGCAGTAAAGTTTTTCGCAGGTAAATCTGGTGCAGAATTCATTGCGATATAAGCATTGGTATTGGCAGGGTTACCTACAACCAATACTTTAACGTCACGGCTTGCAACTTCGTTGAGTGCTTGACCTTGACCAATGAAAATTTCGCCATTTACTTTTAATAAGTCAGCGCGTTCCATGCCCGGACCACGTGGGCGTGAACCAACAAGTAATGCATAGTCTGCATCTTTAAAAGCGACTTTAGGATCGTCTGTACCAACCATACCCGCCAATAATGGGAAAGCACAGTCGTCAAGTTCCATCATTACGCCTTTAAGCGCTTGTTGAGCTTTCTCAACTGGAATTTCAAGCAATTGCAAAATAACTGGTTGATCTTTTCCTAACATCTCACCGCTTGCAATACGGAATAGTAAGCTATAACCAATTTGACCTGCAGCGCCAGTAACGGCAACACGAACGGGTTGCTTCATGTAATTATCTCCAATTGAGGATCGTTAAGATGATTAAACAGTTCGTCCATTTAATCTAATAATCATTAAACGCCAAAGATTGTACTCCAATCCAACTCAAGCTGCATGAAAAATAACGTGTTGTTCAACAAAAGTCTGATAGAGAGTTTCGGTATTTATACATTTTTTTGACTAAAAAAACGATTAAGCTTGATCTGTGGGCACAGGGCTTAATAAATTCCGCGAATGGTAAAATGGCTGGGGCAAGTCGAGACAATTTTGCTTGAACATGACTTATATTGCCCATCACTTTTATAGCAAACATTCAAATGGGTGAGTAAAGTAATATCCTTGCTATTTTGGCAAAACAAAACGATGCCATCGGCAGGCAAACGCGAATTAAGCTGTACAAACTGTTTGATTAATCCAGCTTTAGCCACCGAATGTGAATTGGGATCGGTCAATACGACTGGAATTTTCAGTTCTTGGGCATAGTTGGTAATGGTGCGAAAATATTGCGTCGCATTCATCGGCATACAGCCGCCCACACTCCGCCACAATTGTATTCGGGCTATTTCATCGGGGATAATACGTGCCACGACTTTGGCTTGAAGGGGTGCAAGTGTAGCCGAAGTATTGGTTTCACAGCCCGTGCGAATCATTTCAGGCACTAAACCATCTACCGTTAAAGAATAGCCTTCTAAACACTTTCTTTGTTTTTTTCGTGTTCCATCTAAGGCGCAGACCGCAGGTGTCATTTGAACCTGCAGAACATAGCCGCGATTGGGTGGCGCTTCTGCATGAACTGAAGATGCAGCAAAACCAAAAACGCTCACCATAAAAAATACGGTCAGCGTAAAAATCAGCTTTTGTGTACACACTAAGTCCATTCGCATCTCACAAATCAAATGTTTCTTTTCTGCTTAGTTATTGATCTGCACGTGTCGGAATTGCTTTCATCCATTTCCCAATATTTTGATATCCCTGTCCAAGTACGACTGCATAATGCGTCGCATTGGTCATTACATTTTTGACATAATCGCGAGTTTCTGAAAGTGGAATGCTCTCAACATATTGGTCGGCAGGTAATAATTGTGCATCGGGCTGCCATCTTTTTGCCCGATTCGGCCCAGCATTATAACCGGCCGTTGCAAGCACAGCATTACCACTCAACTGGTTCTGAATCATGGATAAATAATATGTACCATAACGGATATTGGTATTCATATCGCTCAGTGCAGCGGGATTATACGATTCTCCCATTTGTTTTGCGACTAATTTTGCAGTGTTTGGCATAATTTGCATCAACCCACCTGCCCCAACATTCGAGCGTGCATGGGTAATAAAGCGGCTTTCTTGGCGCATAAGTCCATACGCCCACGCAGGGTCAAGGTTGACGTTTTGACTATGACTTAACACATTATCTTTATGTGGCGTTAAATAACGTAGCGCATCATTACGGCGTTTTACCGTGCGGTCTGCGGCATAAATTGCACGGTCATACCACCCCATATCGGCCGCACGCTGGGCAGCAGCCAACAACAAACCATCATCTTCTTTTAAATAAGCTTGGCGCACCGCCCAATTCCACTCTCGATTGGTGTAGCTGTCTGGCGCTTGAATATTGCGTAAGGCAAAGGCACGTCTAAAGTGAATATTTTGATCCAGACGTTGCATATCTGCACTGCTCGCTTGAGTTTGTTCAACTTTTGCATAGGCTTGCCCTAAACGCTGTTGTGCCAATAAGTTGTGATACCCATCGCCACTCATGGCCAATTTTTGGTAAATTTGCTGTGCGGTTTGCTTCGAGCTACTGTCTGCTCGTTGCTCGTAGGCGCGAGCCAACCAATACTGCCAACGGTCTTCTTGTTGTTGAGTCACGCCCATACTGGCAATCGCACGAATCACACTTTCCCAAGCTCCAAAACGAATGGCTTGTCGCGCATAAATTTCAGCTTCTTCTGGACTAAACGCAATGCCGTAGCTGGCATCGAAATAATTTAAAATAATCCGATTAAAATTATTTTTTAAAACACTGGTGCCGCCAATATAAGCCACTGTGCGATACAAATATTTTTGTACCGCGTCCGGCGTGCCTTCAGCAGCGCGGTTAACGGCGCTTAAGCCTGAGTTTAAGTCATTATCGGTTAATCGCCCCAGTGCAAAAATTAAATACGCATAATCGACATCATTATTTTTAGGTGCCGACCAAAGATAGGCCAATGGATTAGCTTGAATCTGGTTTAACTGTGCGATAGTCAGATTCATCCCCAATGCTTGGGCTGTAGCCAAGGATGTGCCGATTTGCCCAGCGCGTAACGCACTCCACAAGCGTTGTTGTTTATCCTGTGCAGTCATTAACGGGCTGCTCAGCATCATTCGTGCTAAGCCTGTACACGAATCGGGCTGGGTACTGGTGTTTAACCATAAATCTTTATATTCAGCAAAAACCAGAGGATCTCCGGTCTTGGCGCGCACTTGCGCCACCGCACAGTTTTCTGCTTGATCAGGATTGGTCACATAGGGAACGACAGGCTGTGCATTGGCAAAATCGGCTTGTTTGACTTTTTCTTCGACATAATCGGCAGCTAATTTTTCTGCCATGGCCGACTGCGGATAACGCTGTGCAAACTGCACAATGCTTCCTGACGGCTGATTGCTTAAATTGACATTCAGCTTCCAATATTCAGGATAATAACCCAGCGCATCTTGCTGCATGGACTGGCTATATTGGTCAAGCAAGGCGGTATTATTTGAATTGGCGGCACGCAACGCATCATTAAACTGCTGTTCTGCGGCATGTGTTAAGCCAAAACAACTTGCGGTTAAAACCAAAACAACCATTTGTTGGATTTTAGATTTAGAAATGACCCGTAAATTGTGCATACAACCCTGCTTTAGCATTTAAAACTTTTAAAATATCTGCCCATTTTTATCTGTAGAGTGTAATGTTTCTCGAATCTCTGAGCTGTTATGTTATGTAACACTTAACCCAAGCCTTAAATAAAACAGTGTTATGAAATAGCTACAAGTTGCTGCCGAAAAAATGCTAAAATATCGCTCCATTTCTTTATGCCAAAGTGTTAGCCAAGTTTTTAACACTTAGCCCTTAATTTTAGGAGCCTACATGACGGTTCAAACTTTCGTTCCACAAGGTGCCAAAGCTGCTTCAGAAAACACTGTTTCCCAGCCTTTGCACACCTCTGACGTTTCAGTGAAAAAACTGTACATTGAAACGCAAGGGTGTCAAATGAATGAATATGACAGTCATCGTATGGCAGATTTATTAGGCGACTCACACGGTTATGTGTTAACTCAAGATCCGAACGATGCCGATATTCTATTAATGAATACCTGCTCAATTCGTGAAAAAGCCCAAGAAAAAGTCTTTAGTGAACTGGGGCGCTGGCGCAAACTGAAAGAAAAAAATCCAGAGTTAGTGATTGGTGTGGGCGGCTGCGTGGCCTCTCAAGAAGGCGATACCATTCAAAAACGTGCGCCTTATGTCGATATGGTATTTGGTCCTCAAACGTTACACCGCTTACCGCAAATGTTAGATCAACATGAAGCGCAAATGACCAAGCCGAAACAAGACAAAATTAAATTGGTCGATATTTCATTTCCTGACATCGAAAAATTTGATTATTTGCCTGAACCGCGCGTTGAAGGTTATAAGGCCTTTGTGTCGATTATGGAAGGCTGTTCAAAATATTGTTCATTCTGTGTGGTGCCATATACCCGTGGTGAAGAAGTTTCTCGTCCCTTAGACGACGTACTTGCAGAAATTGCAACCTTGGCAGAAAAAGGCGTTCGCGAAGTGAACTTGCTTGGGCAAAACGTCAATGGTTACCGCGGTGAAACCTTTGAAGGCGGAGTTTGCACGTTTGCCGAATTGATTCGCTTAGTTGCAGAAATTCCAGAAATTGGCCGCATTCGTTATACCACCTCGCATCCACTCGAGTTTTCTGAAGAACTCATTGAATGCTACCGTGACTTACCGCAAATGGTGTCGCATTTACATTTACCAGTGCAAAGTGGCTCGAACGATGTATTGCAAGCCATGAAGCGTAACCACACCATCGATGTCTATATCGAAAAAATTGCTAAATTACGCAAAATTCGCCCAGATTTGCATTTATCAAGCGATTTCATTATTGGTTTCCCCGGCGAAACCGATCAAAATTTTGCAGAAACCTATCAATTTATCCAAGATTTAGATTTCGATCATTCGTATAGCTTTATCTATTCAAAACGTCCGGGCACACCAGCGTCAGAACTGGAAGATACAACACCGGAAGAAGTAAAAAAAGAGCGCCTTGCGAAAGTACAAAAAGTCATTAAAGATTCAAGTATCGCCAAAACCGATGCCATGTTAGGTACCGTACAACGCGTGTTAATTGAAAATGTATCGCAAAAAGATCCGAATCTTTTGGTCGGAACTGCGGACAATACACGTCTGGTTACATTTATCGGAGATGCAGCGTGGGTGGGACGTTTTGCCGAAATTGAAGTCACAGAAATTAAAACTTTGAATTTAGTGTACGGCGAACTCTTGAATCTTGAGCCTGACGTGGCGTAATGTAGAGGGACAACACCATAACACTAAAAGGAATTGTCTTTGACTACAGCAATCCGACGTACAGTGTCTTTTCCAGGAATTTCAATGGCGCGTTTAAAAAGCATGCTCGGTGCTTATAACAGCCATTTGAAGTTAATTGAACAACGTTTAGATGTCCAAATTAGCCATCGTGGTGATTTTTTTTACATCGATGGGGACATCGAAACGGTTGAGAGAGCAGAAAGCTTATTACAGCGTTTACACGAAGAAGCTGAACTGTCCTCTCAAGTTACAGCAGATCAACTGCATGTAATGATTCAAGGAAGCCAAACCGAGCGTGACCTCATGGATGATACAGGTCAGGAGCACACGGGTTTAGACTGCGTCTGGTTACAAACCCCCAAAGGGCGAATTAACCCGCGTGGTGCAAACCAAAAACGCTATGTACAACGTATTTTGCAAAGTGATATTTCTTTTGGGATTGGCCCTGCCGGCACAGGTAAAACCTATTTAGCTGTAGCAGCCGCCGTCGATATGCTTGAACGTAATGAAATCCAGCGCATTCTTTTGGTTCGCCCTGCGGTTGAAGCAGGAGAAAAACTGGGTTTCTTACCGGGAGATTTAAGTCAAAAAATCGATCCTTACTTACGTCCACTCTATGATGCACTTTATGAAATGCTCGGCTTTGAAAAAGTTGCAAAGTTGATTGAACGTCAAGTCATTGAAGTTGCTCCTTTAGCGTATATGCGTGGGCGCACCTTAAACCATTCCTTTGTCATTTTAGACGAAGCACAAAACACCACCCCTGAACAAATGAAAATGTTCTTAACCCGTTTAGGTTTTGGTTCCCGCGCCGTCATTACCGGCGATATTACCCAAGTCGATTTACCGCGAGGTCAGCAATCGGGTTTAGCACATGCGTTACGCGTACTGGAATCGATTGCTGAAATTCACATTACCCGCTTCCACTCGCGCGATGTGGTACGGCATCAGTTGGTGCAAAAAATTGTTGAAGCCTACGAAGGCTGGGACAATGAACAACAACGGTTAAGTGCCGAAGAACGCGCCGAGCGTAAAGCACGCCAAGACGCTTTGGTACAAGAACACGATCTTGCAGCAGATGCTCAACATTAAGTCATTAAGGATTTTTTTTGAAACTTAATCTTTCCCTACAACAAGACGTTTTAGCACCAGAATTGGTGCTAAAACGTAGTTCGATTAAAAAAACCATTGAAACCACATTACGTCATATCAACATGCAGCAAGACTGTGAAATAGGTATTGCCTGTGTAGATCACGCCCAAAGCCACGAACTGAATTTACAGTATCGCCAAAAAGATAAGTCGACCAATGTGTTGTCTTTTCCTAGCGAAATTCCAGAAGAAGTTCTGCCCTTGCTTGATGCTTTCCCACTTGGGGATTTAGTCATTTGTATTCCTGTCGTGCTCGATGAAGCCAAGCAACAGCAAAAAGTCGCCTCCGATCATTTTATCCACATGCTGGTTCACGGCACACTACATTTGCTGGGTTATGACCATGAAATTAGTGAACAAGATGCTGAAGAAATGGAAGCCTTAGAAATTGAAATTCTCGCCAAATTGGGGTTAAGTAACCCGTATCAAGTTCAATAATTTAGAGTGCCACCCCATGTTTGTTGTGATTTTTAAAGCCACGGTGGCACAACTAGACAGCAACTACTTTGAAACGGCGCAATTGATGCGACAAAAAGCATTTTCGCAATACGGCTGTCTTAAATTTGAATCTTTTCAAGAAAATGATCAAGAAGTTGCCCTGTCCTATTGGCCAGATTTAGCCAGCATTCACGCTTGGCAGCAAGACCCTGAACATTTAATGGCGCAAAATACAGGACGTGAGCGTTGGTATACAAATTACAGCGTAGAAGTCTGTGAAATCCTGCGTCAATATGCAGGCACATCAACGCAAAAATAGTTTACAGACTCGTTAGCCATGCGCTGAGGATTATAGCCACATCAAGTACAAATCCTGCTTAACCGCCGTTTTATTTCACTTCAAACTCAGCTTCGGCTGGATCGAAACGCCAAGTTCGAATAATTCGCAGTTCTGAAATATCATTCATTGAAGCGTCAAAACGACCAAAAGGTGCGCCGCGACGCACCGATGCTTTGGCGGCTTCATCTAAAATCGTCGAACCCGATGTTTGTAAAAGATGAATCGCTCGAATGCCACCTTCTGTATTTAAAATTACCATTAAACGCACATTTCCAGACAATTTTTGCTGCTTCGCTGCTTCTGGATAATAACGATTTCCATACAGCTCGACCTTTTCACGAAATTTATTTAAATACGCCGCAGACGCATCGCGTTTGGCTTGAATGCCATCAACCGTTTTAATTTTTTGCTGATGGCTAAATTCATGTTCGCGCTGCATATATTGTGCTTCAAGGCTTGCAATCATTGCTGCCTTGGCTTGATATTGACTTTGTAAATCCTGAATCTCTTTTTTATGCTGCTGATCTTCCGATTGCTTTTGCCAACTTAACACGGTCATTAACACTTTTTCTTGGAACTTTAGTTCACGTTGCTGCTGCAAACTCTGTAGCTGCTCTAATTGCTGATCGCTGGCTGTTTGTGTTTCAGGTGCAGGTGCGAGTTGGCTAGACATGCGATGTTTTTGCCTAAACTGCCCCGATCCCTGCTGATCATTTTGTGCAACAAAATCGGCATGTTCTATTGGCACCGATGCTGGACGTACCGTTACCGCAATTTCTTGCTGTGCTGCATCGTTTTGATGGGGCATCACAAACTGTATCGATAAAAAAATGACATGCGTGATTAATGCAAGCATTACCGCCAACATAAAAAGTCGATCTTGCCACCAAAAAGCATTCAATTTGCCGCGTATCAACCGTTATACTCCCCATCATCCCTTGCAATGCTAAAATATACATAATTTGTATTTAAGATATGCTTGAATCGACATATCATCATGGTGCTGATCGTTTATAATTTTAAATCGATTTTATGATGCACCCATCATAAAAATAGGTGCTCATTTTTTCTGTTATTGAATAAGATTGCAACCCTATAAGAAACTCTTTTCTTTGGAATTCATCTATGCAAACCCTGATTACTCATTTTTCTCAATATATTCGTCAAATTTATGAAAAAACCAGCGGCTTTATTGAGGAAGAGCGTGAGTTTACAGTCACTGAAGCATTTTTGAATAGCACTTTACAACGTTATGTGACTGACAATGTCGGACTGCTTAAAGATTTACACGCAGACCTGCACGATGACTGGATGCGGCTTTATGCCACTATTCAAATTCAAGGAATTTATGCAGAGGTGTATGTCGATCTAAAATTGCTGCAAATGCAACTGAATAAACAATCGCAACTTTTGGTCTTTGAGCAAATCAGCCAAACACAAATTGTGGAATCAAAAATTCAAGGCGCTATTAAAAATTGGGCAGTGCATGCAGCATTATTTTTCTATCAAAAAATATTAAAACAAGATCCGCTCGGCAAAATTTTATCGCATTTTAATATTGTCACTGTAAAAGATGATTTGCTTTTTCTTGACCTCAGCCGCTGGCTAGGCACTGAATCTATTGTCGCCATGTTAAGTAAAGTGCAAGTGAATCAAGCCGAAGTACAAGAGAATAAGCTGATTGTGTTCGGTAATCTGAATTTAGAAGCTGTTTTAATGCGATCGATGGTTTCTGAAGAAGATATAAAGGAAGAAACTATAGATGTAACGTTAGAATCTAAAAAAACATCATAATTTACCCTATAACATTTAAGCAAAATATTACAAAATATCTGCATCGATTGCATTATTTTGCTTAAATGAAAGGTTATAAATGAAAAGTTTTCAAGCGATGAGAACAAATTATTTTCTATGTATTTTCTCTATGGCTCTTGTTTTATCTACTCCAAATTTCGCTTATGCATTAATGCCATTTCATGCGAGCTATCAATTTATATATAACGAAAAAAATTTAGGTACGGCAGTTAGAAGTTTAGAAAAACAACCAGATCACGCTTGGAAGTATACTTTTCATGTAAATGCTGGGGCTTTGGCTGCTGCAAGCGAAAGTAGCAGCTTCATTTTACAAAACCATCAGATTCAATCTATTTCATTTTCACGTACTAGTAGACTTCTTTTCCAAAATAATTTATTAAGCATTACGTTTATGCCAGATCAGAAACAAATAGAAGCCACAAAGGCAGCAGAAAAAAATGTTTTCGAGTGGCAACCCAATGCGCTAGACGAATTAAATGCTGAAATTCAAGTCAGAGAAGACCTACAATCTTCTGGGCTGAAAAACAATTATTTGATTGCCGATGCCAAAGGGCTAGACAGTCGTAAATTTATTAATGCAGGGTCAGAAAACATTACCACCCCTTATGGAAATTTTGCCACCATCAAAGTACGACTTGAACATGGCGATCCAAACAAAAATACCATTTTCTGGTTAGCACCTAAACTTGATTATGCGCCAGTGAAAGTAACCCACAATGATGGCAGTAATTCTTACGGTTTATTGCTGACAAACTATAAAGCGAGCAAATAATCGACTATTGGGGTCATTTTTAGCTTGCATTTTTTAAGATGCTTTTTAAAATACGTCTTTGCTTAAAAAGCATCCATTATATTTGAGGTATTCTCCTGTGCAAGCTTTAGAACAGAAAATCTTAAACGAAGGTATTGTTCTATCTGACCATGTTTTAAAGGTCGATTCTTTTCTTAATCATCAAATTGATCCCGTGTTAATGCAGCAAATTGGTCAAGAATTTGCACAGCGTTTCAAAGACTGTGGCATTACTAAAATTATTACGATTGAAGCCTCAGGCATTGCACCAGCAGTTATGGCGGGTTTAATTCTTGGTGTGCCCGTTATTTTTGCACGTAAAAATACTTCACTGACCCTTAAAAATGATTTGTACCAAGCCAAGGTATATTCATTTACTAAACAAATTGAAAGCACCATTACCATTTCAAACAAATACTTGAAAGAGAATGACAAGGTTTTAGTGATTGATGACTTCCTTGCTAACGGACAAGCTGCACTCGGCTTAGCCAATTTAGTCGGTCAAGCCAATGCTGAAGTGGTTGGCATTGGTATTGTGATTGAAAAATCATTCCAAACAGGTCGTCAATTATTGCTCGATCAGGGCTACCGCGTAGAATCGTTAGCGCGTCTTGAATCGTTAAACGATGGTAAAGTGACTTTTGTAGCGGCCGAATAAACGTTCTTGCTGATGAAAATTAAAAAAGATGATTCATCATGAATCATCTTTTTTTATGTCCGCGTTATCGCACAGAATATAGTCTTTAGAAGCGCAATTCAGGATAAATTAAGCCCACTACAAATAAAATAGTGCTTCCTATCCAAATCAATAAAACCATCGCTTTAATTTGCTCTTCATTCCAATCACCAGATTCCATATTCAAGAAGAAACTACTTTTCCAACCTTGAATATACTTCGCCCCGCCCCACGACAAAATCCATTTATAAATAAGGCTTGTGAACAGATAAAGTAAGCACCACAGCATTGTAGACATAGCGCCCCAACCTTTCAGAAAGCATCATCTGGCTAACTATTTAAACGATTAATTTTTTCGCAAGCTCACCTAAGCGCTTACCTTGTTCAAAACAAAGTAATTTTTCATCACTGGATAACATTTTTTCATGCCGTGTGCCGCTAACATGCGAAGCCCCATACGGCGTGCCACCCGACTGGGTATTTGAAAGCGCTGGATGAGCATTGGTTAAGCCTAAAATCATCATCCCGTGATGAAATAACGGCGGCAGCATGCTTAACAATGTACTTTCCTGCCCACCATGCATAGAACCAGATGAAGTAAAAACACAGGCAGGTTTATTTTGTAATGCACCACTTAACCACAACGGTGTGGTCTGATCCCAAAAATATTTGAGCGGACTGGCCATATTGCCAAAGCGTGTGGGTGACCCCACCGCTAAACCCGAACAATGGGCCAAATCATCTAAACTACAATAAATATCCCCTTCATTTGGGATACTCGGTGCGGCAATTTCCACCACCGTTGAAATTTCTGGTACGGTGCGAATTTTAGTGGCAACGCCTGCTGCTTCCACGCCATCGGCAATTAAATAAGCCATCTCTCGTGTGGCACCAAGTTTGCTATAATACAAAATTAGAATATACGATTGCATTATCTTTAAGTTCTTGACTAAATAGACTCACTATACGGTATTTTTCACGGTTTTTTGTTCTAAAACACAAGAATATCCAACCAAAGGCAATTAAAAATTAGGATGGGTTATGCACGATTTACTCAAAAAATTACCTTTTTATAATAAAACATGGTTTCAATTTATTTTGTTTCTCGTCAGCCGTTATGAAAATGACCAATGTCGAGAAAAAGCCGCATCTTTAACGTACACCACATTATTTGCAGTGGTTCCCATGCTTACGGTTTTTTTGGTAATCATCTCATCCATTAAAGCTTTAGAACCTGCCCGACAACAATTACAAAATCTGATTTACAGTAATTTTTTGCCTAAAAGTAGTATCGCCTTCGACAAAGCCTTGAGTGCCTTTACCGATAAATCGAGCAACCTTACCGTCATTGGTATTCTATTTCTGTTCGTAACCTCCGTGCTGATGCTGACCAGTATTGAAACCGTGTTTAATCATATTTGGCGGGTCAAACGGCAGCGCAGTGGCATTATTGGTTTTATGCGTTATTGGACTATTTTATCGCTCGGGCCGATTTTATTAGGCAGCGCCTTTGTCATTTCATCAACCGTTGCCTCCATGAACATTCTCAGCAATAACTTTGTCGGCTACGAATTAGATGGATCGCTGATGTTAGGTGTTCTGTCTTTTGTGCTGATTATTCTGGGTTTTTTCATTTTATATTGGACCATTCCCAATCGGACGATTCCCATCAAATCTGCCGCGATTGCCGCCTTATTCAGTGGCACATTGTTTGAATTACTCAAAACCTTTTTTGGTTATGTGATGGCAAATTTCACCAGTTATGAACTGATTTATGGTGCTTTTGCCGCGGTTCCAATCTTTTTATTGTGGATTTATTTATCTTGGAACATTATTTTGCTTGGGGTTGAACTGAGCTTTACCATCACCTCATTTAGTGCAGAAAATCCGCAAAAAAGACATCCTGTGGTGATGCTTTTAGATGTGTTAGAACTGTTTTACAACAAACAAAAAAGTGGTGAAACGGTGAATGAAAAAGAAGTGCTGAAAATTTTAGGTCGCGGTGAAATTGGACGCTGGCCAGCATATGTTGAAATTCTTGAACAACAACATTTGATTAAACACACCCAGCAAGATGATGAATATGTGTTAATTCGAAATTTAAACGAAATCGATTTTTGGCAATTCTATAATGCAGTGCCATTTAGCTTGCCTTTAGCGCGTGATATTCAAGACATTCATGAAAATGATTTATGGATGGATTATCTTGCACCGCATATTTTAGATGCCGATAATTACCTTAAAACACATCTTTCTATCCCACTGGCCGATATTTTTGAAGATAAACAACAGCTCATGCAAAAATAATTTCAATGAATCAAATAAAAAAACCGATGTATTTTCACATCGGTTTTTTTTATTTCAACACGCGAATTTAGTCGGCTTTTACAAAGGTGATCCAAATGAAATCTTGGCTTTTCCCCTTCAAGGTTAAAGTCAGCTCATCGCCGCTATGTAACGCGCCTACGCCTGCGGGGGTTCCTGTCATCACCACATCGCCCGCTTCTAAGCTAAATGCTTGGCTCATATCGCACAGTAATTCTGCAATGCTAAACAACAAAAATGCCGTATCGCCTTGCTGACGTATTTCACCATTCACTTCAAAGCTGTATTTGGCCTGTTGCCAATCTTCAATTTCTGATGGATCGACCCAATCGGCAAGCATACACGAGCGATCAAATGCTTTAGCGCGCTCCCACGGTTGACCTTTGTTTTTAAGTTCAGTTTGTAAATCACGCAAAGTTAAATCTAAACCTAAAGTTACCGCACCAATGGCTTGTAATGCTTTTTGTGGATCGGTTTCATGGCTTAGCGGAGCATCAATTCTTAAACATAACTCGCATTCATAATGACAACTTCCAAGAGCTTTGTTCCACGAAATACCATCATCTAAGCCAATTAATGTGCTAGGTGGTTTAATAAATAAGACCGGACGGTCAGGTACAGCATTACCTAATTCTTTGGCATGGTCTGCATAGCTACGCCCTACACATACAATTTTCGATGGTCGAGTATTCATGTTTATTCCCTTGTTGTTATCAATCAACTATTTTTTAAAACTGCGGGCAAATAACTGCTGTTGGTCTAAATTCGCAAAAACTCGTTTTGGTACAATCACCACATTACGGGTCTTAAATTCAAGTAGATAAGTCAGTTTACCTTCAGCACAATTTTGCACTTCGGCATAAGGATAACGCTGTTGGCGACCATTCGTCCATAAGTCAAAATGTGACTGGAAAAGATCAAATCCTTGTTCGCTTTTACCCAATTGATATTTTACAAATTGACGTTTAAATAAGGTTGGCAACAACCAATAACGCATTAATCCCTGCAACGCCAAGAAAAATAAACCTAAACCAATATAGTAACGCCCTACACCGGTTGCCCCAATATAAAAGCCATACACAACCACCAATAAACTAATCACTGGGGTTAAAAAACGTGTGAATTGTTTTTTACCAAAGGTGGCCAGTGCAAAACCATCTTGAGATTCTTCTAAATTTAGTAAATAACGTACAGATAAAGCCGGTTTCTGATCAATCATAACAGACAACAACAAGATTTAATTAAGCTGTATTAGAGCATAAACTGCTTAATTTTTAAAAGGCATCCAATTTTTATTTGATGGGTAGAGTCTAATCATCTACCAATCACATTGATCGGTTGACAAATTTTAGGCACAAAAAAACCGCAATTAAGCGGTTAATTCTTCAAGTGGTGCGCTCAGAGAGATTCGAACTCCCGACCCCTTAGTTCGTAGCCAAGTGCTCTATCCAGCTGAGCTATGAGCGCGTACTTGATGGAGCGCATTATACGCAGTTTTCATACTTTGGCTAGTAATTTTTATCATTTAAGACTTAACCGCTTAGTTATTAGGCACAATACAGCTATTTTGTTTTTTTAATTACCGTAATCTTTAGATATAAACCACGATATCAGCATCAAGCATTCAAAAAAACAAATACAGTGAATATGCTCGATTTATTATGTTTTCTAAATTTTAGGCACAAAAAAACCGCAATTAAGCGGTTAATTCTTCAAGTTGGTGCGCTCAGAGAGATTCGAACTCCCGACCCCTTAGTTCGTAGCCAAGTGCTCTATCCAGCTGAGCTATGAGCGCATTACTTGTGTGCTTTGCAGCGTGTTACCTTTGCAACATATTTACTTACTTGGTGCGCTCAGAGAGATTCGAACTCCCGACCCCTTAGTTCGTAGCCAAGTGCTCTATCCAGCTGAGCTATGAGCGCGCATAAGTAAAATGGCGGTGAGAGAGGGATTCGAACCCTCGGTACAGTTACCCGTACGCATCCTTAGCAGGGATGTGGTTTCAGCCACTCACCCATCTCACCGTAACAGGACGCCATAATACAAGCTTCGCGAAAACTCATCAAGTCATGAATGGCTTTTTTTTATGATTTTAGATTCATTTACCTATTTTTTAAGCATTTTTGAATATTTTAGCGCTATTTTGTGCTGAACTATTGCTAAAATAGAGACTTGAATTCTCTCTTGATGTCTATATAGACTGAAAATCATACACAATCTTGCAATGATTCTCGTGCAGTCTTTGTCTGCATGACTTATGCTTAACTCTATCTGCTGATAAGAAGCCAATCGATATGATGAAAAACTGGGTCGATCCTGAAGCGAATGCTGAAGCTGAACGTTATGACAACCCGATTCCAAGCCGTACACTCATTACCAGTACACTTGAACAACTACAACAACCACAATCGCATGCCGAATTGGTTGACCATTTTAATTTACAAGATCAAAAAAGTATTGATGCCCTAAGCCATCGTTTAAGCGCAATGGTGCGCGATGGACAATTGGGTAAAGATAATTTCAAATTTAAGCTCATTGCCGACCAACCGACTTTTGATGCAACGGTTTATATTAATAATAAAGGCTTTGGTTCAGCGCATATTGATGGGCAAAATGACGTTTTGCTGCCTGAACGTGAGTTACGCTTAGTCTTTAATGGCGACCGCGTGAAAGTGCGCCAAACCTCTGTAGACCGCAAAGGTAAACAATGGGGCGTAATTACCGAAGTGGTACAGCACCGTGTGAAACAATTGATTGGTCAAGTGGCTGAACATGAAGGTGAATACTTTATTCAACCTGCCACGCCCAATCAGCACCAACCGATTACGCTTGAAAAAGAACTGATTGCACATGCCAAAGCCAATGTAGGCGAAATGTTCCGCATCAGCATCGACACTTATCCAACGCGTGAAGAATTTGCCACAGGGCATATTGTACAGTCGATGGCAGACAAAGCCGACACCGAAATCATCATCCCACAGACCATTTTAGAATTTGGTTTGCCGTATGAGTTTCCAGATGAGGTTGTTAAAGAAGCGGAAAGCTTTAAAGAACCGTCAGCTAAAGACCGTAAAGGGCGCATCGACCTGCGTGATTTACCATTAGTCACCATCGATGGTGAAGATGCACGTGATTTTGACGATGCAGTGTATGCCGAAAAACGTCCCGGTGGTGGTTACCGTGTTGTGGTTGCAATTGCAGATGTCAGCCATTATGTACGTTTAGAAAAACCGCTAGATAATGAAGCACAAGAACGTGGCACTTCGGTTTATTTTCCGCATTTTGTATTGCCAATGCTGCCTGAAGCGCTATCAAACGGACTATGTTCGTTAAATCCGCATGTTGACCGTTTATGTATGGTCTGCGATTTAACGCTCTCTCGTGCAGGACGTGTTACAGGATTTGAGTTTTATCCTTCAGTCATGCATTCCAAAGCCCGCTTAACCTACACCCAAGTTGGCGACTATTTGGAAGGTAATTCGCAAGCGATTCCTGAAGATCGTGATATTCGTAAGTCGATTAACACCTTGTTCCAATTGTATCAAGTCTTAAAAGATCTACGCGCCAAACGCCATGCGATGGAATTTGAAACTGTCGAAACCTACATGACATTTGACGAGTTAGGCGGCATTCAAGAAATTTTACCGCGTACACGCAATGACGCACACAAACTGATTGAAGAATGTATGTTACTTGCCAACGTGGCAGCGGCAGAATATGCACTGAAAAATGATATTCCAATGTTGTACCGTGTGCATGAAGCACCAGAGTTTTCACGTATTCAAAAAGTTAAAGATTTTGTCAAGTTATTGGGACTCCCCTTCCCTGATCAACCGACCCAAGCCGATTATCAAAAAGTCATTGATGCCACCAAAGACCGTGTCGATGCGCCAACCATCCATGCCGTTTTATTACGCTCGATGATGCAAGCCTATTATGGTGCCAAAAATGCCGGTCACTATGGTTTGGCTTATGAAGCGTATACGCACTTCACCTCGCCAATTCGTCGTTATCCTGACTTATTGTTGCATCGTGCCATCAAAGCGCATTTAGAACAGAAAAAATCGCCGTTGTCGGGTGCAGCACTCGATGACGCAGGTGAGCAGTTCTCTAAAACCGAACGCCGTGCCGATGAAGCATCACGTAGCGTGACCTCGTGGTTAAAATGCCACTACATGCAACAGCATTTAGGCGAAGAATTTATTGGCCAAATTAGTGCCGTTGCAGAGTTTGGTTTGTTTGTGACGCTCAAAGATTTTTATATTGATGGCATGATTCATATTAGCCAATTGGGCGATGACTATTTTGTTTACGACATTGCAAGCCAAACCTTAGTTGGTCAAAACCGTGGGCAAATTTTTGGTTTAGGTGATGAACTGAAAATTAAAGTTGCGGGCGTGAATTTAGCTGAACGTAAAATCGATTTTGAATTGCTGAGCCAAGTCACGCATGCAGGTCGTCCGGTGCGCAGTCGTGCACCGCGTGTCAATAAGGCACAAGCTGTTGAAGAAGTGATTGCAGCGCAGACGGCTCAACCAGTTGATGAAAAAGCAGCACCGAAAAAAGACAAGCGCAAAGGCAAATCGAGCTCTTATGCGAAAAAGCCCAATAAAAAGGCTTCAGCAAAAGCAAGTGACAAAGCCGACAAGCCTAAGAAAAAAACCAAAGTGAAAAAGAAAAAATCTAATGCGAAAGCAAAGGGTGATTAATCTTTTATCCAAACCAGAGAGCTTCGGCTCTCTTTTTTTATGCTAAAAAATATAACACAATCTTTTTCTTTTAAAATCAATAACAATGATATTTTAGACTTGATTTATTGTCGTATAAGACGCACATTAATTTTAAGTTTTAAAATTAATGGCAATACGATGACTTTAAGCGCTGCAACACTTCCTGTTCCGCAATTTGACCACATTGAACTTGAACAACTCAAACAAGACATTGAAACCAGCATAGCTCAAGGTCAAGAATTTTTAGCCACACTCACCCAAGCCCCTAGCGACTTTCAGCAACAACTACTTATTCTGACCCAAATGGATACGCTCGAAAACAATATGAGTGAAGCATGGGGAATTTTATCGCATCTAAATTCAGTGATGAGTAATCCACAAACACGCGAGCTTTATCAATCGTTATTGCCGGCATTAAGCGAGTATTACACCCAATTGGGGCAACACACTGCGTTGTATCAAACCTACCAACACGTTCACGACAGTGCTGAATTTTCAAGCCTAAGTGAGGCACAGCAAAGTGCAATTTCTCTGGCTTTACGTGACTTTAAATTGTCGGGTGTGGCTTTAGAAGGTGCCGCGAAAAAACGTTATGCTGAAATTTCAGCGCGTTTATCGCAACTGTCGTCTGAATTTTCGAATCATGTATTAGATGCCACACAAGCCTATTTTAAACCCTTAAGCGATGAAGAACTTGCAGGCTTGCCACAAAGCAGCATAGAACTGCTCAAGCAATATGGTCAACAACGTGAATTAGATCAACCTGTTGCAACGCTAGATTTTCCTTCATATTTGGCGATTATGACCTATGCAACACATCGCCCACTACGTGAAGAAATTTATACCGCCTATACCACCCGCGCTTCAGATCAATCCGCCCATTCAGAATACGACAATACGCCGTTGATGGAAGAAATTCTAAGCTTACGTCAAGAAATGGCAACCTTGCTTGGCTTTGCCAATTTTGCTGAATATTCATTGGCAAGCAAAATGGCACCCGATGTAGCAACGGTACATCAATTTTTGGTCGATTTAGCTGAACATGCGCGCACACCTGCAAAGCAAGAACTTGCTGAACTTAAAGCGATTGCGCAAGCCGATGGTGTTGATGATTTAAAACCGTGGGACAGCAGCTACTATTCAGAAAAATTGAAACAGCAACAATTTAATTTATCTGAAGAAACGCTGAAAGCGTACTTCCCTGCACCCAAAATTGTAGACGGCTTATTTCAAATTGCACAGCGCTTATACGGTATTGACATCATTGAACGTCAAGCACCGGTGTGGCAAGAGGATGTCCGTTATTTTGAAATTGTCGAACAAGGTAAGGTATTAGGCGGCTTTTATCTCGATTTATATGCCCGCACAGGTAAACGTGGTGGTGCATGGATGAGCGGCTTCCGTTCACGCATGCAAACCGAAAATGGATTGCAACTTCCGATTTGCTATTTAGTCTGTAATTTCACCCCACCTGTGGCTAAACAAGCGGCACTGCTCACGCACGATGAAGTACTCACCTTATTCCATGAATTTGGTCACGGTTTACATCACTTGCTTACCGAAGTCGATAATATTTCTGTGGCGGGCACACATGGCGTGGCATGGGATGCGGTTGAATTGCCGAGCCAATTTATGGAATTTTGGACGTGGGATAAAGAAAGCCTCGATTTACTCAGCTCACACATCGAAAACCAAAGTGCGTTACCACAAGATTTACTCAATGCCCTATTGGCTGCACGGTTCTTCCAATCGGGCATGCAAACGCTGCGCCAAGTCGAATTTGCATTATTCGATTTAGAAATTCACAGCCAAACACCAGCACTAAATGCAAAAGGCATTCAAAACACCTTAGACGCCATTCGTAGCAAATATGCGGTAATGCCAGCCACAGCAAGCAATCGTTTCCAACATAGCTTTAGTCACATTTTTGCAGGTGGTTATGCTGCGGGTTACTACTCATATAAATGGGCGGAAGTTTTAGCCAGTGATGCCTTCGACCGTTTTGAGCAAGAAGGGATTTTTAACACTCAAACCGGTGCAGAGTTTCGAAAAGCTGTTTTAGCCGTCGGTGGAAAAAATCCTGCATTGGATGCTTTTGTGCAATTCCGTGGTCGTGAACCAAAAATTGATGCTTTATTGCGTCATCAAGGTTGGACGAATGCTTAAAAAGCCTTAAACTAACGCGGCTTTATCTCATTATCGGAGCAGACCACATGAAAAGACGTTTTATCGCAGGTGCCAAATGCCCAAAATGCGATGCGCTAGATCGCGTGGTCATGCTTAGCGAACATGAGCATGAATGGATTGAATGTGTTGAGTGCGGTTATAATGAAAATCGACCAACTAAGGCTGACCTTGCAGCCACCCAAAGCACAGCCCCCGATGAAATTGGTGTCATCCAATTCCGTCCACGTTAATTTAAGTAGAATTGGCTTTATATGCAAGAAAATCGCAAACACAGTAGTTTATTACTTTGGATCGTCATTACTACGCTCGCCATTCTGTGTGCGGGTCTTTTTGCATGGCAATATCTCGTTGTGAAAGAACCTGCATCAGCACCAAATAAAATTAATTCAGCACAACCAAACACACATACAGCAAGTGAAGTGCAAACTGCAGCACCAACCCAAGAAGCATCGGTTGCACAAACATCCCATGCATTGGTTAATCAGGATTTAACAACGCAGGCCATTCCGCAGAATCCAGCATTGGCACAAGAAGAAATAGATAAACTCAACGACATTCAAAAACAGTTGCAAGCCCAAGAAAGCATTCTTAAAGCGCAACAACAAGATGCAGACAAGTTAATTCAACTTAAACAAGAACAAATCAAATTGCTTGAACAACAAATTGCATCTAAACCTTAAGCATAATATTAATCTAAGCGAAGTGTGGGCCGATGCAATTGTGCCAACACTTTCAGCCGTTTCCAGTCTGCTGTCGGCAATTGATCAAACCAAATCACACACGGTTTGAGTCCAGATGTTTTATCCCAATACAACACAATATATAAGCGATGACCAATCACCTGCAGCAACTGTGCTTGGTGAAGCTTTTGTTTGTTATGTAACTTTAATGTCCAGACTTGATCGCCCAAATAGCAAAAATAAGTGTATTTAGGATATAAATAAAAAGATAGCCATAATGAAAAAATGAGCAACGCAGCAAAGATAAACCCTGCACACATATTTAGAGTCTGAAACACAGCATAGATTAAGCCGGACGCGAAACTCAGTTGAAAAAACCAAGCAATTTTGCTTGGTTTTAATTTAAATGGCTGCTGACTGATAGACATTGTCTTTCAGCTTTTGAATCAGTTGTTTGAGTTCTTCGCGTGGCGGTTCACCGACATCCATGAACCAATCTAATAGATCAGGATCTTCTTGCTCCACCAATTCGGCAAAGAGCATTTTTTCATGTTGATCGGCGTGTAAATAATTTTTTTTCACATAAGGATCGAAATAAACATCGATTTCTTTTAAGCCACGACGTGCGCGGTAAATAACTTTGCGTTCTTCTAGGGTTAATTGTTCAGTTTCGTGCATGATACCGCCCTATCCTTTTAAAATCATTTGATTAGTTTAGCAAGATTCATTCAAAAAACCACGAATATTGTTCAAGTACAAAAAATTCCCATAAAAAAAAGGCCGGTTAAAAAACCGACCTTTTTCGAATAACTGTTAATTATTCTGCAGAAGCGTTAACTTCACGATCTACTAGCTCAACGTAAGCCATCGGTGCAGCATCACCTGCACGGAAGCCCGCTTTAAGAACACGTAGATAACCGCCGTTACGTTCTTTGTAACGAGGGCCAAGAACGGTAAATAATTTACCAACAGTTGCAGCTGAACGAGTACGAGCAAACGCTAAGCGACGGTTTGCTACAGTATCGTTTTTAGCTAAAGTGATTAAAGGCTCAGCAACACGACGAAGTTCTTTCGCCTTAGGAACCGTTGTTTTAATTAACTCGTGCTCTACTAAAGCATTAGTTAAGTTTTGAAACAACGCCTTACGGTGGCTGCTTGTACGGCCTAATTTCACACCACTATTACGATGACGCATGGTGATAGTCCTACTTAATTAACGGCTACGATAGGCGAAACGATCGTCCATGCGTAAACTAGCTGGTGGCCAGTTTTCTAAACGCATGCCGAGTTGCAAGCCTTTCGAAGCTAAAACATCTTTAATCTCAGTCAACGATTTTTTACCTAAGTTAGGAGTTTTTAACAACTCAACTTCAGTACGTTGAACAAGATCACCAATGTAGTAAATATTTTCTGCTTTCAAACAGTTAGCAGAACGAACAGTAAGCTCGAGATCATCTACTGGACGAAGCAAAATTGGATCAACTTCTTCACGTGGCTCTTGAGCTACAGGCGCTTGATCTTTCTGAAGATCAACAAAAATTGCAATTTGTTGTTGCAAGATTGTTGCCGCTTTGCGGATTGCTTCTTCTGGATCAACCGTTCCGTTAGTTTCAAGATCAATGACCAGCTTATCAAGGTCAGTACGTTGTTCTACACGTGCATTTTCTACAGTGTAAGACACACGTTTGATCGGGCTATAAGAAGCATCTAACTGTAGGCGACCTACAGGACGTGTTTCACCTTCAGGGAAACGCGAGTCAGATGTTTCATAACCACGGCCTTGAGAAACTTTCAAGCGCATTTTTAATGAGCCTGAAGTACTTAAAGTACCAATCAAATGTTCAGGGTTTACCAATTCTACATTATGCGGTAAACGAAGGTCAGCAGCAGTTACATCGCCCGGACCTTGTTTTTCCAATGTAAGGTAAGCTTCGTTTTGATCGAACAGCTTAATCGACAATCCTTTTAGGTTCAGCAAGAGCTCGACGATGTCCTGCTGCAAGCCTTCTAAAGTACTGTACTCGTGCTCGACGCCTTCTATCTCTACTTCAACCACAGCAGCGCCAGGTAAAGAAGACAATAGAATGCGACGTAAAGCATTACCAAGAGTATGGCCAAAACCACGCTCTAAAGGTTCAAGAATCACTTTTGCCGAGGTCCCGCTCACCGCTTCGACCTTGATCGCTTGCGGAGTTAGAAACTCGTTTGCAGTACGCGTCATTTATTGCTACCTCAAGGATTATTTAGAATACAACTCTACGATTAAGCTTTCGTTGATTTCAGCAGGTAGATCTGAACGATCTGGTGCAGCTTTAAACGTACCTTCAAACTTAGAATGGTCAATTTCCATCCAAGAAGGAATGCCACGTTGAGTTGCTAATTCAATTGCGTTTTTAATACGTAATTGTGTTTTAGCACCTTCATGTACAGCAATTACATCACCAGCTTTTACTTGAATAGACGCAATGTTAACACGACGACCATTTAAAGTAATAGAACGGTGAGAAACTAGCTGACGAGCTTCTGCACGTGTAGAACCGAAACCCATACGATAAACAACGTTATCAAGACGGCTTTCAAGCAATTTCAACAAGTTTTCACCTGTTGCGCCTTTAACACGAGCTGCTTCTTTATAGTAGTTACTAAATTGACGCTCTAACACACCGTACATACGACGTACTTTTTGTTTTTCACGTAATTGTAGTGAATACTCAGATTGCTTACCGCGAGCTTGGCCATGTTGACCAGGCGCTTTAGCATGCTTTTTAGTTTTGACGTCAAACGGTTTAACGCCAGATTTTAATTGCAGGTCTGTCCCTTCGCGGCGAGAGAGTTTGCATTTTGGACCAATATAACGAGCCATGAATGTTTCTCCTTACACGCGACGTTTTTTAGGTGGACGGCAACCGTTGTGAGGAATTGGTGTCACATCGGTAATGCTGTTGATCTTATAACCCACTGCGCCTAATGCACGAACCGCAGACTCACGACCTGGACCAGGACCTTTTACAAGGACGTCTAGGTTTTTCAAACCGTAATCCAAAGCTGCTTTACCAGCAACTTCAGCAGCTACCTGAGCAGCAAACGGAGTTGATTTACGTGAACCACGGAAGCCTTGTCCACCTGAGGTGGCCCAAGCCAATGCATTACCTTGACGATCGGTAATCGTTACAATGGTGTTATTAAAAGACGCGTGAATGTGTGCAACACCTTCAGAGACGGTACGAGTGACCTTCTTGCGTGTGCGAGTATCTTTAGCCATCTTTTAGCTTCCAGAAAATCTTACTTTTTAATCGGTTTGCGCGGACCTTTACGGGTACGTGCGTTAGTTTTGGTGCGTTGACCGCGGACAGGCAAGCTACGACGATGACGAAGACCACGGTAGCAGCCTAAATCCATTAAACGTTTAATGTTCATGGAAATTTCGCGGCGTAAGTCACCTTCGGTCGGAACCTTAGCAACTTCTGCACGAATCGCATCAAGCTGTGCATCGTCCAACTCACGTACTTTAGTAGTAGTGGCGATACCAACAGCAGCTAAGATGCTCTTAGCAGTGTGGCGACCAACACCAAAAATATACGTAAGGGAGATAACAGCATGCTTGTTATCCGGAATGTTTACACCGGCAATACGAGCCATTCACTTTCTCCAAAAAGGCAGCAGAGATAATCAACCGCCCCACAAAAATCTTGAGGGGCGGATAGTAACCTAATTTGCCTACTGAAATCAACAGGTCTAGGTTAAATAATTAACCTTGACGCTGCTTATGACGAGGTTCAGCGCTGCAAATTACGCGAATCACCCCATTACGACGGATAACTTTACAGCTACCACAAATTTTCTTTACAGAAGCTTGTACTTTCATGATGAAACCTCTAAGTACGCTTATCCCTTCGGATGAGCGGTCGTTTTTCTCATGAGCGTTTGATTGTCATATTGGTGTGAGGTTAGATGTGCCTGTAATTGGGCCATAAAATCCATCACTACAACAACAACAATTAACAATGATGTACCACCAACGTTTACCGTCATATTAAATGAACTTTGTAAGATCATTGGCATTAAGCAGATCACGGTAATATAAATTGCCCCAATAAACGTCAAACGATTGAGAATATGATCTAAATAACGAGCCGTTTGCTCACCTGGACGAATACCAGGCACATACGCTCCGCTGCGTTTTAAATTCTCAGCTACTTCTTTCGGGCTAAATACAAGCGCGGTATAAAAATAACAGAAAAATATAATTAACGCACCGAAAAGCACCAAATACAAAGTGTGCCCAGGCGACAATACCAGTGCCAATTCTTGTAATGAACGCTTCAAAAAGCCTGCATCTTTGTCAGCACCACCGACCCACTGTCCTAAACTTGCTGGAAACAGCAGTAAAGAACTGGCAAAAATTGCCGGGATCACCCCTGCCATATTAATTTTCAATGGCAAATGGGTTTGCTGAGCCGTAAAGATACGACGACCTTGCTGTTTTTGCGCATAGTTCACTGCAATACGACGCTGTGCCTTTTCAATAAAGACAATCGCAGCCAATACGCTTAATGAAATTAACGCTAGAACAGCTAAACCAATAACGCTTGTTTGACTATTTTCAACTGCTGAAATTGATTGCAACACCATATTTGGTAAATTTGCCACAATCCCTGCAAAAATAATCATCGAGATACCATTACCAATACCACGTTCGGTAATTTGCTCACCAAGCCACATCAAGAACATTGTACCTGCAACCAATGAGCTCACCGCAGGAATATAGAATGCTAAGCCATTGGTGAGGGTAATCCCTTGACCAATTAAACCTGCACACATACCTGTTGCTTGAACAAGAGCCAAGATTAATGTGCCCTGACGGGTATATTGATTAATTTTACGCTTTCCTTGCTCACCCTCTTTTTTCAAAGCTTCGAGTGATGAAATTACCGTTGACATCAACTGCACAATAATTGATGCAGAAATATACGGCATAATCCCCAAGGCAAGAATTGACATTCGTTGTAATGCACCACCTGAAAACATGTTAAACAAACCAAGGATTGTACCTTGGTTTGCATTAAACAATTGCTCAAGCGCAGCATTATTAATGCCTGGTACTGGAATATGCGATCCTAGTCGAAAGACCAACAATGCGCCGATGAGAAACATCATTCGACGAATAATTTCACGATATTTCACATGAAATGGTTGGCCTTTCATCATGTTCACATGACCTGAAGAACTAGGAGACATAGACACTCGTATTACTCCTCGACTTTACCGCCAGCAGCTTCAATTGCAGCTTTAGCGCCTTTAGTCAATGCAACACCTTGAACAGTGAATGCACGAGTAATTTCACCAGAAAGCACAACGCGTGCGCGAGTTTGGTCGCGACGTACAACGTTTGCAGCTTTTAAAGTTTCTAGGCTAATAATATCGCCTTCCACTTTAGCCAACTCAGACAAACGTACTTCAGCAGTTTTCAAAGCGATTTGGCTAGTGAAGCCGAATTTAGGTAAACGACGATAAATCGCTGTTTGACCACCTTCAAAACCTGGACGAGTACCGCCACTTTTACGTGAATTTTGACCTTTAACACCACGGCCACCAGTCTTACCAACGCCCGAACCGATACCACGGCCTAGACGACGATGTTCACGTTTAGCACCTTCTGCAGGCGCAAGTTCATTTAAACGCAGAGTCATGGCTTATTCCTCTACACTAACCATATAGTAGACTTTATTGATCATACCACGGTTAGAAGGAGTATCTTGCACTTCTACAGTATGACCGATGCGACGCAGACCTAAACCTTGAAGGCAAAGTTTGTGATTTTTCAAACGATGCGAAGAAGATTTAGTCTGGGTAACTTTAATCGTTTTCATGATTGATTACCCTTGAATTTGTGCTACTGAAAGACCACGTTTCGCAGCGACTTTCTCAGGAGAAGTCATATCACGCAAACCTTTAAAAGTTGCGTTTACTACGTTAGCAGCATTTGTAGAACCATAACATTTAGCAAGTACGTTATGTACACCTGCAGCTTCTAAAACGGCACGCATTGCGCCACCAGCGATTACGCCAGTACCTTCAGAAGCAGGTTGCATGTACACACGGCTTGCGCCATGACGAGCATTCACAGGGTGCTGTAGAGTTGTACCAGCCAAATCTACAGTGATCATGTTGCGACGAGCAGCTTCAAGTGCTTTAGAAATAGCAGCTGGAACTTCACGTGCTTTACCACGACCAAAACCTACGCGACCATTACCATCACCCACAACAGTTAATGCTGTGAAAGAGAAGATACGACCACCCTTAACAACTTTGGCTACACGATCAACGGCAACCAGCTTTTCAACAAGACCTTCGTTTTGTTCAACTTTAGCCATGATTAGAACTCCAAGCCGTTTTCACGAGCAGCATCAGCCAAGGCTTTGATACGACCATGATATTTAAAACCAGAACGGTCAAATGCAACTTTCGTTACACCTGCAGCTTTCGCGCGTTCTGCGATTAAAGCACCTACTTTAGTAGCTGCATCTACGTTACCTGTTGAGCCAGCACGTAAAGAGGCATCTAAAGTAGAAGCTTGCGCTAATACTTTGCCACCATCTGCTGAGATAACTTGTGCATAGATGTGACGCGGCGTGCGGTTTACACACAAACGAGTCGCACCCAATGCACGGATGTGCAAGCGTGTGCTTTTCGCACGACGCAAACGGGATTGTTTCTTTTCGTTCATAAGAACCTCGCGCCTTATTTCTTCTTAGCTTCTTTACGAAGAACAACTTCATCCGAATAACGAACACCTTTACCTTTATATGGTTCAGGAGCACGGTAAGAACGGATATTTGCAGCTACTTGACCCAACATCTGTTTGTTTGCAGATTTCAAAACAATTTCAGTTGCAGTTGGAGTTTCAGCAGTTACACCTTCAGGCAATGTGTAGTCGATTGGATGCGAGAAACCGAGGTTTAAATTAACCACATTTCCTTTAACCGCAGCTTTATAACCAACACCGATAAGTTGTAACTTACGTTCAAAGCCTTCGTTTACACCTTTTACAAGGTTATTTAATACAGCGCGAGCAGTACCTGCCTGCATCCAAGCGTCTTTAGACTCTTGAACCGGAGCAAGTTGAAGTTTACCTTCTTCCTGTTTTAGCTCGACCAGCGCATGCAGGTTGAAAGACAAAGTACCTTTGCTGCCTTTCACTTCGACCTGCCGGCCGTTCTGAGTAACTGTAACACCAGCGGGTACAGTTACTGGGGCTTTAGCCACACGAGACATGAGGAATCACCTATTAAGAAACAAAAGCAATAACTTCACCACCAACGCCTGCAGCACGTGCAGCGCGATCAGTCATGATGCCTTTGCTTGTAGAAACAATTGCAATACCTAAACCTTGCTTAACGCTTGGTAGTTTATCTTTACCGCGATATTGGCGTAGACCTGGACGGCTTACACGTTTCACAGTTTCGATAACTGGTTTGCCTTCGAAATATTTTAAAGTTAAAGTCAAAGTTGCTTTAGCTTCTTCTTGAGAAACTTCAACACCAGAGATATAACCTTCTTGCTCTAATACGTTTGCAATAGCAACTTTGAGCTTAGAGTTTGGCATAGAAACAGTTTGTTTTTTTGCCATTTGTGCGTTACGAACACGAGTTAACATGTCGGCAACGGTATCTTGCATACTCATTTATAGTGCTCCTTACCAGCTTGCCTTAACAACGCCAGGTACATCACCTTGCATTACGGTATCACGTAATTTGTTACGGCTTAAGCCGAACTTACGGAAGAAACCATGCGGACGACCAGTTAAACCACAACGGTTACGTAGACGTACAGGAGATGCATTACGTGGTAACGCTTGTAACTTCATCATCGCATCGAAACGCTCTTCGTCGCTAGCATTTACATTTGCAATAACAGCTTTTAATTCAGCGCGTTTTGCAGCAAATTTAGCAACAGTAGCTTCGCGTTTCAATTCGCGATTAATCATACTTTTCTTAGCCATATCGACCTCTTATTTGAACGGGAAGCCGAATGCACGCATAAGCGCACGGCCTTCGTCATCGGTGCGAGCAGTCGTAGTGATGGTAATATCCATACCACGAATACGATCAATCTTATCAAAATCGATTTCAGGGAACATGATTTGTTCCTTTAGACCCACTGAGTAGTTACCACGACCGTCAAATGATTTCGGAGAGAAACCACGGAAGTCACGGATACGAGGGATCGCGATTGAGATCAAACGGTCTAAGAATTCGTACATACGTTCGCCGCGTAAAGTAACTTTACAACCGATCGGCCAACCATCACGGATTTTGAAACCAGCGATTGATTTACGAGCAAGCGTAAGAACTGGTTTTTGACCAGCAATTGCTTGCATATCAGCTAGAGCACCATCAAGGAGTTTTTTGTCGGCAGCAGCTGCGCCAACACCCATGTTGATCGTGATTTTTGTGATGCGAGGAATATCCATCACATTCTCAACGCCCAATACTTCTTTTAATTGAGCCTTAAGTTCGTCGTTGTAACGTGTTTTAAGTCTGGCCATTGCCTTTTTCAACCTATTACTTCGCTACCGCCACTGATTCACCATTTGATTTGTAAACGCGAGTTTTCACGCCTTCAATCACTTGGTAACCAACACGGTCAGCCTTTTGGGTTGTAGCATTAAAAACTGCCACGTTTGAGATATGAAGCGAAGCTTCTTGAGTAACGATAGCGCCTTCAGCACCCGTTGCACGGTTTGCTTTCTGGTGCTTCTTCACTAAGTTAAGGCCTTCAACCTTAACACGGTCTTCAGAAACAGACAAAACAACACCTTGTTTGCCTTTTTCTTTACCTGCGATCACGATAACCGTATCGCCTTTTTTAATCTTAGCCATGATTGCCTCTTATAGAACTTCAGGAGCCAATGAAATAATCTTCATAAACTGTTCAGTACGAAGTTCACGAGTCACTGGTCCAAAAATACGAGTTGCAATCGGTGCTTTGTTGTTGTTTAACAATACAGCAGCATTGTCATCAAAACGGATTACAGAACCGTCTGGACGACGAATACCAAACTTTGTACGTACTACAACTGCATTCATCACGTCACCCTTTTTAACACGGCCACGTGGAATTGCTTCTTTTACAGTAACTTTAATAATGTCGCCAACAGAAGCATAACGACGATGTGAACCACCTAGTACTTTGATACATTGTACGCGGCGAGCACCACTATTGTCTGCTACGTCTAGCATACTTTCGGTTTGAATCATTGCCCTACTCCAAAACCGAGCATCACCGGTCGCAATTTCAAAGGCACAAAGAATACCCGAAATTGACCGATGATGCAACAGATACGTCTAATTACTCAGCAGCAGCTTCAACTACTTCCACTAAAGTCCAAGCTTTAGTTTTAGAAATTGGGCGGCTTTCTTTGATGGTTACGATATCGCCAGCTTTAGCGGTATTGTTCTCATCATGAGCGTGTAATTTTGTTGAACGGCGGATTGATTTGCCATACAACGGGTGTTGAACGCGGCGTTCAATAAGCACAACAATAGACTTGTCCATTTTGTCGCTTACGACTTTGCCGGTTAACGTGCGGACTGTTTTTTCACTCATTGCCCGTTCCCCTGTTTTTCGGTTAGGAGTGTCTTGATACGAGCAATTGCCTTACGAGCAACTTGCACTTCGTGCGATTTGCCCAATTGACCAGTTGCTTTTGCCATACGAAGACGGAATTGGTTAAGCTGTTGCTCATCAAGCAAAGCTTTCAACTCTTCTACCGACTTTTCACGTAGATCTTTAGTTTTCATTACATTACCGTCCGAGTCACGATAGTGGTTTTAAACGGAAGTTTAGCAGCAGCAAGCTTGAATGCCTCTGTCGCTAACTCATCGCTAACACCTTCAATTTCGTACAGGATCTTACCTGGTTGGATTTGACAAACCCAGTATTCCACTGAACCCTTACCTTTACCCATACGAACTTCTAATGGTTTTTCAGTAATTGGTTTGTCTGGGAATACGCGGATAAAGATCTTACCACCACGTTTAATACGACGGCTAATGGTACGACGCGCAGCTTCGATCTGACGCGCAGTCATACGACCACGTTCAGTCGCTTTAATTGCGATTGTACCAAATGATACTGTACTACCACGATGTGCTAGACCAGTGTTACGGCCTTTTTGCACTTTACGGAATTTGGTACGTTTAGGTTGCAACATGGATTATTCTCCCTTGTCAGCAGCACGGTCTGAACGACGACCACGACGCTCTTGACCTTCACCACGACCACGACCGCGTTTAGCTGGACGTTCTTCAGCAGGAGCAGGGTTCATGACTTGTTTCATGCCACCCAAGATCTCACCACGGAAAATCCAAACTTTAACACCAATCGTACCGTAAGTAGTTTCTGCACGCATAGTCGCGTAGTCGATGTCTGCACGAAGTGTATGCAAAGGTACACGACCTTCACGATACCACTCAGTACGCGCAATCTCTGCACCACCAAGACGACCTGAAACTTCAACTTTGATACCTTTCGCGCCAGCACGCATCGTGTTTTGAACCGCACGCTTCATAGCACGACGGAACATTACACGCTTTTCTAATTGAGAAGCGATTGCTTCAGCAACTAAACGCGCGTCTAAATCTGGACGATCGATTTCGTTGATGCTTACTTGCGCAGGAACACCCATAATAGTGGTAAGTTCGCGCTGTAATTTCTCAATGTCTTCGCCTTTTTTACCGATAACGATACCAGGACGAGCAGTGCTAATGGTTACTTTAGCAGCGCCTGTAGGACGTTCGATAAGAATATTGCTGATCATCGCGTTTTTAAGTTTTTTAGTTAAAAACTCACGAACTTGAAGATCTTTAAGCAAATATTCAGCGTATTGTTTCGGATTCGCATACCAGTTAGCGTTATGACGTTTCACAACACCTAGGCGGATACCGATTGGATGAACCTTCTGACCCATATCAAACCCCTACCTTAACGGTGATGTGACAAGTACGCTTAGTAATACGATCTGCACGGCCTTTAGCACGTGGCATAATACGTTTAAGGCTTACACCTTCATCAACGTAAATCGTAGAAACTTTAAGATCGTCTACATCTAAACTGTTGTTATGTTCAGCGTTTGCAATCGCAGATTCTAAAGCTTTTTTAACAATCGCCGCAGCTTTTTTATTGCTGAAGTTCAAGATATTAAGCGCGTGAGCAACAGATTTGCCACGGATAAGATCTGCAACCAAACGTACCTTTTGTGCCGAGATAGCGGCACCGCGTAATTTAGCAGTTACTTCCATCAGGACACCTATTAACGTTTAGATTTCTTGTCAACACCGTGACCACGATAGGTACGAGTTGGCGCGAATTCACCGAGTTTATGACCAACCATATGCTCAGAAATAATTACTGGAACATGGTTACGACCATTGTGAACAGAAATTGTTAAACCAACAAAATCTGGAAGGATCATCGAGCGACGAGACCACGTTTTGATCGGCTTACGGTTGTTAGCAGCAATAGCAGCTTCAACTTTAGCGAACAAATGCGCGTCGACGAACGGACCTTTTTTTAATGAACGAGGCATTATTTAGATTCCTTACTTGACGCGACGATCGCGGATAATCATCTTAGTCGTACGCTTATTGGTACGAGTCTTGTACCCTTTCGCTTTTTGACCCCATGGGCTTACAGGTTGAATACCTTTGCTACGCCCTTCACCACCACCGTGTGGATGGTCGACTGGGTTCATCGCCATACCACGAACGGTAGGACGAACACCACGCCAGCGCGCTGCACCAGCTTTACCCAATGAACGAAGGTTGTTTTCTTGGTTAGAAACTTCACCAATTACAGCACGGCATTCAACATGGATTTTACGCATTTCGCCTGAACGTAGACGAACAATCGCGTAAGAACCATCACGACCCAATAATTGAACTGAAGTACCAGCAGAACGAGCCAATTGCGCGCCTTTACCGATTTTAAGTTCAAGGTTGTGAAGTGTAGAACCGATTGGCATGTTGCGAAGTGGCAAGCAGTTACCTGGACGAATTGGAGCATCGTTACCAGATTGTACTTTATCGCCAGCACGCAAGCCTTTAGGTGCGATGATATAACGACGTTCACCGTCAGCATACTTCAACAATGCGATGTGTGCAGTACGGTTAGGATCGTATTCGATACGCTCAACTACAGCAGGAATGCCATCTTTGTTGCGTTTGAAGTCAACAATACGGTAGTTCTGCTTGTGACCGCCACCAACGTGACGAGTCGTAATATGACCGTTATTATTACGGCCACCAGTACGTTTTTTAGCTTCTACCAACGCTGCAAAAGGCTTACCTTTGTGAAGGTGGCTATGAACCACTTTTTCAACAAAGCGACGTCCTGGAGACGTTGGCTTACATTTTTGAATAGGCATTAACTTCGTCCTTATTCCGCTGCGCTTTCAGCGGTATCGCCCAAGTCAGCCATTTCAACATCTTGGCCAGCTTTCAGGGTGACGTATGCTTTTTTAACATCAGAACGACGTCCTAATGTTTTACCAAAGCGCTTAGATTTACCTTTTGTAATAGTTGTGTTTACTTTTAACACATCTACACCAAAAAGCTGCTCAACTGCTTTTTTGATTTCAAGTTTAGTTGCATTGATGTCAACTTTAAACACTTGAACGTTTGCAGTTTCGCCTAAAACTTGTGCTTTTTCTGAGAATACTGGTCCACGTAGGACTTGATAGATACGTTCGTTGTTCATCCGAGTTCTACCTCAATTTTCTTAGCAGCAGCTACAGACATAACAACTTTATCGAACGCGATCAAGCTAACTGGATCGATTGCAGTAGCATCAACCACATCTACATGTGGAATGTTACGCGCTGCAAGATATAAGTTCTCATCTACAGCATCAGTTACGATCAATGCACGAGCAGCATTTAAGCCGTTAAGCTTAGCAAGCAATTCTTTAGTTTTAGGAGCTGCAACAGCAAACTCTTCAACCAATACAAGACGATCTTGGCGAACAAGTTCAGCTAAGATACATTGCATTGCACCACGGTACATTTTACGGTTTACTTTTTGAGACCAGTCTTGTGGACGAGCAGCAAAAGTTTTACCGCCGCCAACCCAGATTGGGCTACGAATAGAACCAGCACGCGCACGGCCAGTACCTTTTTGACGGAATGGCTTTTTACCACCGCCAGATACTTCACCACGTGATTTTTGTGCTTTAGAACCTTGACGACCGCCAGCTAAGTAAGCTGTAACTACTTGATGTACAAGTGCTTCGTTGAATTCACGACCGAAAGCAACTTCAGACAATTCAACAGCAGAGCCAGAAACAGTATTTAAATTCATGCTATTTCCCCTCAAGCCTTGATAGTAGGACGAACGATAACGTCGCCACCTGTTGCACCAGGAATCGCACCTTTAACAACAAGAACCGAACGTTCAGTGTCGATAGAAACGATTTCAAGACCCTGTACAGTTACGCGTTCAGCACCTAAATGGCCAGCCATTTTTTTGCCTTTGAACACGCGACCAGGAGTCTGGTTTTGACCAGTAGAACCTAGAACACGGTGAGATACAGAGTTACCGTGAGTTGCATCTTGCGTACGGAAGTTCCAACGCTTAACACCACCTTGGAAACCTTTACCTTTAGATTGACCAGTTACGTCAACAACTTGACCTACTGTAAACAATTCAACGGTAAGCGTACCACCAACTTCACGACCTTCAAGATCAGCTTCTGTAGCACGGAATTCTTGTACTAAACGACCAGCAGCAACACCCGCTTTCGCGAAGTGACCTTTCTGAGCGTTAGTCACGCGAGATTCGCGACGTTCACCAGTAGTGATTTGAATCGCTTGATAACCATCAGTTTCAAGCGTTTTGATTTGAGTGATGCGGTTTGGATCAACCTCAATCACTGTTACAGGTACAGAAACACCAGCATCTGTAAAGATACGTGTCATACCGCACTTGCGACCGACTAAACCAATAGCCATGTGCATAAACCTCTAAAAAAGCGGCCGAATTAACGTGAGTGCGTTAATTAACCGAAAGCCTTAACCCAATGCGATCTGAACATCAACACCAGCTGCAAGATCTAATTTCATCAATGCATCAACAGTTTTATCTGTAGGTTGAACGATATCGATCAAACGTTTGTAAGTACGGATCTCGTATTGGTCACGAGCATCTTTATTTACGTGTGGTGATGTTAAAACGTTAAAACGTTCGATGCGAGTTGGCATCGGGATTGGACCACACACTTGTGCGCCAGTACGTTTTGCGGTTTCTACGATTTCTTGAGAAGATTGATCAATTAAACGATGATCAAAAGACTTCAAACGGATACGAATTCTCTGGTTAGACATACCAGTTAACTCCAAGCCAAATATATAAAGAATCACCCATGACGCATCTCACTCTTTTAATAGCAAGTGTCAAGGGTAGTGAAAATCACTAAGGTCATGATCGATGCCACGACTGTCACGATTAATTACTTACATTTTTCAGAAGTAATTACTCTCTTATTGAGAGGTCGTTTATTATAAACATTGTTTAATGATTATGCAAATATCTTTTCGTCTTTTGTATCCTTATTACCAATTAACATGACTCCAATCAACAAAAGATCCAATCCAACTAAACATGAACAGCGATAGTAAAAATAAAAGTTTAAGATCAACCCTAAAACAGCATTTAAGCCTTAAGCACATATTGTATAGCGCGGTTTAAAATATCGTTGCCTTGCATAAAGCGCTGCAATGCAGATTTCTTTAAGTCCTCTATGGCATGTACATGCTCTCCATCAAATAAAGCCAGTGCTTCATCGTTCTCAATAAATAGTTGAAGCACTTCTGGCGTAATCTCAGGATGAAATTGAAAGCCTAAAACATTGTGACCAATTTGATACAATTGATTCCGACATACGTTGTTTTCTGCCAAATGCACCGCACCTTTAGGAATATCAAATGTTTCACGATGCCACTGCAACACATCAAACTGCTCGGGTAATTCAAAACAAGTTACCGGAACATTCGGAATGCGATACACCGTTGACCAACCCAACTCTTCTTGCCGGTTCCGACTTACCGCTGCACCCAATGCATTGGCAATAAGTTGACCACCCAAACATAAACCAATCACAGGTTTGCCTGCCGCCAAGTAACGGCGCAACCAGCGTTTTTCTATTTTAAGCCATGGGTAATTTGCTTCATCGTTGACACTCATCGCGCCACCCATAATAATCAATAAATCCACATCCTCAATCTGAGGTAAGGCTTCAATTTCTAAGGCAGTTTCAGCAGGAAGTGCAAAAAATTCTGTTGCTGTAATTTTTGCATGATGTTGTTTCAAAAACTCATAACAACTCCCAAATCCCTCACCTGCAATGTGCTGAAAATAATGAACACGTAAATGGGGCTGCATATATTTTTATCCTATTCTCGCCAGCATATAGGTTATGAATTAGCAAGAATGAAGCCAACTCTGTTACATATAACAAAGCTTTAACATTTTTTTATAATCGATTACCGTTTACAGTTTATTTATCATTTCAAACTATCCTATTCGAGTGCTTTTCAATGAAAAAATCACCACAAACCGCGCGCATTCACGCACCAAGATTAGCGCCACAATATATAGAGACCACACAACCTCCTCTTTATCGCGCATCGAGTATCTTTTTTAAAAATACACAACAGCTTTATGAGCGAAAATGGAGCGATCCCTACGATTATAGCTATGGCACACACGGCACACCGACCACCTATACGCTCGCAGACCGTATCGCACAGCTTGAACATGGTAAATTTTGCTTACTCGCACCCAGTGGTTTATCTGCCATTCAATTGGTCAATGCCACCTTTTTAACCAGCCATGACGAAGTCTGGATCCCCGATAATCTTTATGGCCCGAATATAGAGTATTTAAATTATTTACACAGCGCATTTGCCATTGAGGTTCGAATTTATAATCCGACTGATCTTCATAGCTTTCAGCCTTCCCCAAAAGCCAAGCTACTTTGGATGGAAGCCGCAGGTTCAGTCACACTTGAATTTCCTGATTTGATTGGCCTAGTCAAAAAAGCGCAGCAACATCAAGTTTTAACGGCGCTAGATAACACTTGGGGCGCGGGACTCGCGTTTAATACATTTGATTTTTCCGAGCAGCATCTTGCTGTTGATGTTTCGGTACACGCGCTGACCAAATACCCAAGCGGCGGCGGTGATATTTTAATGGGCAGTGTAGTTACGCAAGATCACGCGCTGCATCTAAAATTATTAAGAATGCATGCATTACAGGGTATTTCCATTTCAGGTGATGATGCCGCACAAATCCTGCGCAGTTTACCTCACATGCAATTACGCTACGAGCAGCAATCTCGCTCTGCCATACAGATTTTAGCATGGTTAAAACAACAGCCACATTTCGCCCAAGTATTACATCCGAGCGACCCAGAAAGCGCAGGTCACGCTTATTGGCAAGAGATTTGCACTAGCAAACACAGTGCTGGTCTCGTCAGCGTGATTTTTAACAAAAAGTATAGCTTTTCAGAAATCTGTCGCTTTTGCGATCAGCTCAAGTTGTTTAAACTAGGCTTTAGCTGGGGAGGCCCAATCAGCCTAGTGATGCTTTACGATATTAAAAATATGCGCCAACTGCCCACACCACACCTAAGCGAAGGTTATTTAGTCCGCTTGTGCATTGGCCTTGAAAGCACAGACGATCTGATACACGACATTCAACAGGCATTACAATCACTCGAATAAGTTATATAAAGGACAAAAAATGGGAACAACAATTACAATTGCCAAAAATACAGCCAACATTGAAGAAGACATTGTATTGTATTCACAATTTGCCAATCGACATGGTTTAATTGCAGGTGCAACCGGTACTGGAAAAACAGTTACCCTAAAAGTATTGGCGGAACAGTTCTCTAATATCGGTGTACCGGTTTTTTTAGCGGATGCTAAAGGTGACGTATCTAGTATTGTCAAAGCTGGCAGCACATCGGAAAAATTTGAGGCGCGCCTACATACACTAGGTCTAGACCATGTTGATTTTCAGGCATTTCCTGTCATTTTTTGGGATGTGTTTGGTCAGCAAGGCCACCCTATTCGCGCCACTATTTCAGAAATTGGTCCGCTTCTACTGGCACAGATGCTGAACTTAAATGAAACTCAAGAAGGTGTGCTCTCTGCGGTGTTTCGTATAGCAGACGATCAAGGTTTGCTTTTAATTGATTTCAAAGACTTAAAAGCCATGCTCTCCTACGTGACAGAAAATGCTGCCGACTTTAAAGCCGAATATGGCAACCTTTCGCCAGCAAGCCTAGGCGCAATTCAACGTAATCTTTTAGCACTGGGCGACCAAGGCGCAGAAAAATTCTTTGGAGAACCCAGCTTAAACATTCTCGATTTTATTCAAACTGACAGCGCAGGCAAAGGATATATCAACCTGCTTGCAGCAGATCAACTCATGAATACCCCCAAGCTCTATGCAACGTTTTTGCTGTGGATGTTATCGGAATTATTTGAAAAACTGCCTGAAGTTGGCGACTTAGACAAACCCAAACTGGTGTTTTTCTTCGATGAAGCACATTTACTGTTTGACAACTCAAGCGACGCATTACAAGAAAAAATTCAGCAAGTCATCCGCCTTATTCGATCCAAAGGGGTTGGCATTTATTTTATTAGCCAAAGCCCGTTAGACATTCCTGAAAAAGTTTTAGGCCAATTAGGCAATCGCATTCAACATGCGTTACGTGCATTCACGCCAAAAGATCAAAAAGCCGTTAAAACAGCAGCAGATACCTTTCGTGCCAATCCTAATCTTCAGGTGAGTGATGTCATCACACAGCTTGGCGTAGGCGAAGCATTAATTAGCTGCCTAGACGAGCAAGGCACGCCGCAAGTGGTCGCGCGTGGTTGGGTCATGCCGCCGCAATCCTCTTTTAGCCCACTCAGCCCTGAAGAACGCAAAACCCTAATAAGCCAAAGTATTGTCGCGGGTATCTACGAAAATGCAGTCGATCGCGACAGTGCCTACGAAATATTGCAACGCAAAGTCAACGAAAGTGCGCAACAACAGCAAATGCAAGTGGAATTGGAACAACAAGGCAAAGAACAAGAGCGTTTAGCGCGCGAGCAGCAAAAAGCCCAAGAAAAAGCCCAGCGCGAGCGAGAAAAACTCACTCAAGATGTAATTGGTACTTTTGCCAAAAGTGCGGCACGTACACTCGGTGGCCCAACAGGTCAAAAACTGGTTCGGGGTTTGTTAGGTTCATTATTTGGGAAGCGTTAATAAATGATGGTAAATATAAATGAAATTCTGCTAGTCTAGAGCCTTACATTTTATACGCCGATCATCTTGGCGTATAAAATCTTTAAATGATAATCACCCTATTTTAGAGCGACCGCTTTTTATCTCATGGCGCCTCCATCTTTGAAAAAATCAAAAAATATCCGATTCGCTTGATGCAGCGACTTCCTTTATAATGTTTTTTGTATTTCTCGATTAAAAAGTTAAGCTCTATGCATCGCTATGCAAAGTCAAAAGACACCAAAGCCAAATTAGCCCCTAAAACCAAGATTAGCTACGAAAGAAAAGTGAATCCTGCGTTAACCGACTATGCGGTGCAAAGCCTAAACTGGTTACGTCGGGCTGAATTTTTAATGAGTGCGCCAAAACTCTCGTTATGTGTAGAAGATACTGGCTATGAAATTGCCTTTGCAGGGCGGTCAAATGCAGGCAAATCCAGTGCCATCAATGCATTAACCAACCAAAAGCAATTGGCACGGGCATCTAAAAAACCGGGCCGTACGCAAATGATTAACTTCTTTAGCTTGGGTAATCCCGACCAACGCTTGGTCGATTTACCTGGTTATGGTTATGCTGCCGTTCCCGAAGCCATGAAAATTGTTTGGCAAAAAGAGTTAGAGAATTATTTAATTCACCGTAAAAGTTTACAAGGCTTGGTGTTATTGATGGATATTCGCCATCCCTTACAACACTTCGATTTAATGATGCTTGAATGGGCGCATTCACGTAATCTTTTTGTGCACGTATTACTCACCAAAGCCGACAAATTGAACCGCGGCCCGGCCAACCAAGTATTAATTGATGTGAAGCAAGCATTAAAGAAAATGAAATTACAATTTTCGATGCAACTGTTTTCATCGTTAAATAAACAAGGTTTGGAAGAACTGGCATCGGTGATGGCAGGACGACTACATTACACTTTAGATGACAACAACCAAGTCATCCCTCTACAAAACGATGCTATGGGAAATAATTTACTTGCTGGCGTCGATCTAGACGCCATTCCAATTATTAGTGAAGCGGATGATTCACTAGAAGGCATAAATTTAGATGATATTCCCGAAGCCAGTGAATTAGATGATGAAGATTCATCAAACAACGAAAATCATTAAAGACAAAAAAGGCATGTTTTAAAACATGCCTTTTTAAATACAGATTGAATTAAAACTTAGAACACAACAGTTTTATTGCCATCCACAATAACACGGTCTTCTAAATGCCATTTCACGGCACGCGCCAATACATTACGCTCGACATCTTCACCCAATTCACGTAATTGCTCTACACTGTAATCGTGGCTGACACGCTCTACATCTTGCTCAATGATTGGACCTTGATCGAGCTCGGCAGTCACATAATGCGCCGTTGCACCAATCAATTTTACACCTTTTTCATAGGCTTGTTTGTACGGATTAGCGCCCACAAATGCAGGTAAGAATGAGTGATGAATGTTGATAATTTTCATTGGCCAATTTGCTACAAACTCTTCACTCAAAATTTGCATATAACGTGCAAGTACCAATAAATCATTGTCTTTCATTAATTCATGAATTTGCGCGTAAGCTTCTGCTTTATTGTCTTTGCTGACTTTAATGACCGTAAATGGAATACCGAAGTTTTCAACCGACTCACGTAAATCTTCATGGTTAGAAATCACATGGGTAATTTCACATGCCAAACCACCACGTGCATGACGCCATAATAGTTCTAGCAAAGCATGATCGACTTTAGAAACCAAAATACCGACTTTTTTCACATCGCCCACAAAAGCCAAACGCCATTGCATGTCATAACGATGCGCAACATTCTGTTCAAAGGTTTGAATTAAAGTATCTTTACGCGATTGTAAATGCTCAAGTTCAAATTCAACACGCATGAAATAGCGCCCGCCCTGAGCTTCTGTAGCATATTGATCAAGCGCGGTAATGTTGGCACCTTGATGATACAAAAAACTCGATACAGCTTGCACAATACCCGGCTTGTCTTCACAAGTAATGAGTAAACGTGCAGTATTGGCAGTGGTCATGTTCATGTTGTTCAATAACACTCGTCATTAAAAAATTAGCCCAATAGTCTACCGTTTTTTCAAGCAAAGCACACTTATTTTTAACAGTGCGAATTTAACTTTTCGGTTCGGTTGCAAACAGTTCCATATGTTCGATATTGGACAATAATTTTTCATACGCAATCCGACTTTCCCCAAGCACATAAGGGCCTTCTAAAAAGATCAGTTGTCGTAGCGCCTGAATGCGCCATTTTTCGTCTAAATCATTTTGATCTTGCAAGCGCCCAGACATAAATAAAAAATTGGTCCAGTTGGTCAGCACAATCCAAATATTTAAAATCAATGCTTCAATTTCGTTGGCATTAAGCTTCATTAAACCCACTGCCACAAAGGCTTGATAAATTTTTTGCACTTGTTGCATGACTTGCTGCGAAAAATTAGCATAAAGCAATTTAAAGCTTTGATCGTTTTCTACCAAATGAAAAATATCGCGGTGGATAAAACGATAGCGCCACAATTGGCTACTCATCACATGAAAATAATGAATTTTATCGTTTGCATTGACCGGCCGACCTTCGGGTAGAGCCAACATTTTTAAAGTTTCATTTTGATATTGCTCGGTAATGGCTTTAATAATGTCTTGCTTATTGGCAAAATGATAATATAAGTTCCCCGGACTCATATTTAATTCAGCAGCAATATGATTCGTGGTAATCGCACGTTCACTTTTTTCATTAAATAACTGCAGACTGACATCTAAAATTCGCTGTTTGGTTTTTCCTGCTTTTATTTGCGACATCGACTTCCCTTAAAAAACCAAAAATAGAGTAAAAACTCTAATTAATTTTAGAACATTTATTGCATGCGGTAAAGATAATTTATTGATTATCTTCGTTGAATGCTTCACAGCATCCGATTTTAGAAACATCACTAAAACAAGACCAATGCCAGACAGCGAATGCATGATATTTAATCGACCACAATCACAAGAGATCGGCTAAAATAGAACGCGAATGCACAAAAGCCAAACAACGATTAAAGCTTTAGTAAAAGCACTCTGCTAAAATGATCAAGGCATGAGCTATCACACAATTTACAGTGGCATTTTATGTAAATTCGCTTGTCTTTTAATCGGATTTTTGGTATAAAACGCCCCTTGAATAAATTCAATCTGTTTGTATTATGACTGGCCACAGGTTTGCTGTTGGCTAAATCAATGGAGTTCCACCATGTCTAAGGTTTGCCAAGTTACCGGCAAGCGTCCAGTCGTTGGTAACAACGTCTCACACGCAAACAACAAAACTAAACGCCGGTTCGAGCCGAACCTGCATCATCACCGTTTTTGGTTAGAAAGCGAAAAGCGTTTTGTACGTCTTCGTTTAACCACTAAAGGTATGCGTATTATCGACAAATTGGGCATTGAAAAGGTTGTTGCTGATCTTCGTGCTCAAGGCCAAAAGATCTAAGGAGACCTTGCAATGCGTGACAAGATTCGCTTAGTTTCTTCAGCTGGTACTGGTTATTTCTACACTACCACTAAGAACAAACGTACTATGCCGGAAAAAATGGAAATCAAAAAATTTGATCCAAAAATCCGTCAACACGTGATTTTCAAAGAAGCTAAAATCAAATAATTTTGGCTTTTGGAAAAAACGACTCCTTTTGGGGTCGTTTTTTTTGCCTTTTTTTTATGCTTATTGTTAAGATCACAGATTAAAATAACTTTTCCTGACACTGACCCAAATATCCATTTAAGGAATGTGCCCGTGCCACATAATGTTGACCTGATTGTCCTTTTAGCTGTTGGCTTTGGAATTGCCTTATTCTTTGGTTATATCGCGGCTCGCCTGCGCCTGCCACCGTTGGTGGGCTATTTAATTGCAGGGATTATTATTAGCCCAAATACGCCGGGCGTGGTTGCAGACATACAATTGGCAAATCAATTGGCCGAACTTGGGGTAATGTTTTTAATGTTTGGCGTTGGCATGCATTTTTCTTTATCGGACTTATTACAAGTTCGTAGAATTGCCGTACCTGGCGCCATTTTACAAATTACAGCAGCCACCGTATTAGGTTTGGGCGTTGCAATGCTATGGGGATGGCCATTTGGTTCAGCGCTTGTTTTTGGTTTAAGTTTGTCTTGTGCCAGTACCGTTGTTTTACTCAAAGCCTTAGGTGATCGCGGCTTACTCGACTCAGTCAACGGTAAAATTGCTGTGGGCTGGCTGTTGGTTGAAGACTTGGTGATGGTCTTAGGCTTAGTCATTTTACCTGCAACTGCGGTGTTATTAGGCGGTAAAGCACCTGAACATGGCGCAGCCGTAGGCCAAAACATTTGGCTGACTTTGGGATTAACCTTACTTAAAGTGGGCGGTTTTATTGCCTTCATGCTGATTATTGGCAAACGTCTTGTGCCGTTAATTATGCAATTTGTGGCGCGTTTAGGTTCACGTGAACTCTTCACCTTAACCGTGGTGGCTTGTGCGGTGTCGATTGCCTATGGATCATACGCAATTTTTGGAGTTTCTATGGCACTCGGGGCCTTTTTTGCTGGTATGGTGGTCAAAGAATCTGACTTTAGCCACCGCGCTGAAGAAGAAACCCTGCCCTTACGCGAAGTTTTTTCGATTTTATTTTTCGTATCAGTGGGGATGTTGTTTGACCCACACATTTTAATTGAACAACCTTGGCATATTTTGGCGGTGGTTGGCATTATTATGCTGGGTAAAACAATCGCCGCAATTGCACTGGTATTGTTCTTCCGTTACCCGATTAATACCGCGCTGACCGTAGGTGCAAGTTTGGCCCAAATTGGCGAGTTTTCATTTATTTTAGCCGCATTGGGTATTTCTTTAGGATTACTCACCCTTGAAGCACAAAACCTGATTTTGGCAGGCGCTTTATTTTCAATTACCCTCAATTCATTTATCTTTTCAGCAATTGAACCGATACAACGTTGGATTCGTGAACGTTCGCATTTGGCACGTTTACTCGAACGTAGTGGCGATCCATTGGCGATGTTGCCCGATGAAGTCGATCAAAACTACTTGCGCGACCAAGTAGTTATGGTTGGTTATGGTGAAGTCGGACGTAGAATCACCACATCACTGATGGCACAAAATATTAAAGTAGTAATTGCTGAAGAAAACCGCGAAATTGTTGAAAAATTGCGTGAAAAAAATATTGCTGCGGTAAGCGGTGTGGCAACGGAACCGAGTGTGCTCATTCAAGCGCATATTATGCATGCACGCATGCTGATTTTATCGCCTATGGATATTTTAGATATTCACCGAATTGTCGATATTGCCACGCAGCTGAATCCACATATTCAAGTTTTGGTCTGTGCAGAGAGCAAACAAGAGGCCGATGCCATTCGCGATGAAGATATTGGAGAGGTGTTTTATGCCAAAGAGGAAATGGCGAAAAATATGAGTACGCATATTTTAACTCATATTGAACAAGCGCATCAAAAAACCACGCACTAAAGCAGAGTCATTTTCATGCAACATACAGGACGTAAGTTGCATGATGGTTTAATTAACTTAAATATTGTGGTTGCTCATCGACCACTTCGGCATGCCATTCATTGGCTTGTTTTTCAAGCAACCCCAACAATGCCGCTTGCACCATTTGCTGTGCAACCATTGCCGTATGTTCACCTAATAAATGGCGCACTTCTTCATTAAACTGAATAGTCAGCAAAGGTGCTTTTTCCGATGCCGCACTACGCAATGCCACATCACCATTTTCAAGCTGCACAAGTTCGAGCGTTGCTTCTTGGCTGCCAAATAACGCTTTTAACTGTTGTATAGACATAAAACCTCCACAGACTGAAAAGCACGATATGCGCTCAATTCAGATTATCGTATATCGGTATCCAATTGCAAAAATTCAAGCCATTTTTCAGCTTTTTGTATCAAAACTCGACCATTTCATTACGAAAACCATCGATGAGTTGGCTTAAATCTTTGTGCCATTCACGTAAAATTTTCACATCGGGCAACCACGATTGCGGTCCTTGCGTCACTTTAATAATCAAGTTAGACGACGTTTCATCTTCAGGCGTAGGCGCAGTGGGCTCAGGCGCATACTGGCACATTCTGTAGGCATGTTTTAGTTCGGCAATAAAACCATCGCGTGCCAATTGCTGCATCACCGCAACTTCAGGCGATACTTGCCCTTTTTCTGCCATTTTATCTTCAATAGATTTTAACGTTGGCTGTGTATCGCTTAGGCGATAATAACGCACCAATTCTTGTAAAAACGCCAAAATTGCACCATGGAGATGAAAAACCGCCGTTTCACGATAGGCTTGCACTTGCTGCACCGCATCAACTTGTTCAGCCTGCTGACAAGCTAAACGTGCAAAATAGAGTTTTTGATTGGTTCGATCGGCATGATAACGCGCAACGCGGGACATAAGTTTTCCTTAAAAATCCTTTGGCTTGGATTACTTAAGATTAAATGCTTTAATCTTAAAAGCAATCTATTTTAGGACTTGTTTATGCTGAATATTCAACAAGCCATACTCAGCTTGGCCTGCGGTATGGCAATTTCAGTTGCGTATAGCTGTGAACCTGCGAGCATCGATTTGGAAATGCTCTACGCCAATTACGATTTGAATCATGATCAAATGATTGATCAGAAAGAATGGCAGCAACTGATTGAATTAAAAGATCAACCTGTTTCTTGGCAGAATCCAGCATCCGCAAATGACCCTAAACGCATGCAAGTTTTTCTAGCGCTCGATCATGACCATAATGGTGTTATTGACCCACAAGAACTCGGCAAAATTTATCGCTATTTCTCGAATCCTTGTTTGGGTTGGGGGTCAAAATGGGGAATTTAATTGCATGCAAAAAATAGGGTTTATGAACAGATAAACACGATTTAAAATCGATTACGCCTTCTTTGGTTCATCTGCAGCTTTTACACGAATGCCTGTGCCTTTTAGCTTCATCGTATTCAATGCTTTAATGGCTTTGATAGCCTCACGTGGGTTCGGCATTTCAACAAAGCCAAAACCTTTGGATTTACCCGTTGCTGCATCGGTTACAATCACACAAGATTCAATTTTTCCATATGTTTTAAATAATGTGTTTAACTCATCTTCGGTGACGTTACGCTCAAGATTGCGAACTAAAATTTTCATCTAAAAACCCTTTATAACAAATAAGATATATCCCAACGGTTGAGTCCGTCAGGTCTGTTTAATCAAAATCTAAACCAAATGTAATGCGTGTTGCGGGCTTGTTGTGTTGAAAATTTGTCCCTGATGCCATCGGCACACGTTTATGTACCCTAACATCCACCAGCGCTGTCGGTAAATCATTTAAAAAATAGCTGCTGATTTTACGCCCTTGCTCATCAGTTTGGTCGTATGCCCAGCTATTTAAATCTTGCTTGGTTAAAATTAACTCGTTTTGTGCCCGTGTAAATGCCACATACAACACACGGCGCTCTTCTTCAACCGCATCAAAGTCGCCCTGCGCCCGTGCATGTGGATATTGATTCACTGTCACATGCGGCACATAACACACCTGTTGCTCTGCACCTTTGGCTGAATGCACTGTAATTAAGGTGACGACATCTTGGTCTTTGGCACGCTCAACTTCAGAAATCGAAATCGGCTCTAAGACATATTCCTCTAAAAACTCACCCAAACCGACATGTTTTTCTGCCAATTGTTTAACCAACTCAAAATCTTTGACACGGCGTGACCAATCTTGATTTTTATAATTTTGCGACAGTTGCTCGGTTAATGCATCTATCGCCAAAGTAATACAGGCTTGCACTTCATTTTGCAGTACGGCCAGTTGTTTTAAAATTAAAATGGCTTTCGGTGTCACTTTACCATGTTGTTCTAAACGCTCACAACGGGCATCCACGCTCTCTAAAAGCATCAGCTCGGCGGATAAACGACTTGCACCGACATCGCCCACACCATCCCATAAAGTTAAAAACCGCATCCACGCCAAATCATCTTGAGGATTGGATGAAATTCGTAGCAAACTGAGCAAATCTTTGACATGTGCCGACTCAAGCAGTTTTGTGCCCCCGATAAAACGATACGGAATATTGGATTTAATAAAAGCACCTTCAATATGCCGTGCGGCATAAGATGAACGTACCAAGACCATGTGCTTGTTCCACGGCGTATCTTGTTGATGGCGTTGTTGTAAATCTTGTGCAATCCAATTGGCTTCTTCAAACTCATTTGGGAAAATATTAAGGCTCGGTTTGATCCCAGTTCCACGATAAGCCGTAAGCTGCTTGTTATAGTCAATTGGACTCACTCGTAATAACCAGTTAGATAAATCTAGAATTTCTTGGGTAGAACGATAATTTTCTTGTAAAGTCAGCACTTCGGCATTGGGAACACGTTCTTTAAAATGATGCACATTTTCAAAATCTGCGCCGCGAAAACCATAAATTGACTGCGCATCATCACCAACACAAAATAATTCAACTCGGCCAAGTAACGGTTCTAGCAGCGACCATTGCAACGGATTGGTGTCTTGCATTTCATCAACCAACATGACCGAACATAAGCGCGCCACCCAATCGACCAATTCAGGCGATTGCTGCAAATTCACAGCAACAATCGACAAAATATCATCATAATCTAAATAATTACGTTCTTGCTTGCGCTGTTCATATTGACGCATGACTTCACTAATTTCAGCCTTAAACGGCAAAACTTCGGGGAGTACCTGAATAATCGCATCGGACAATTTAACTTGGGTGTTGCGCGCGAAAGAATAAATATCACAGAGCTGTGCTGCTTTGGGCAAATTACTTTCACGACCTTTTCCACGCAACAAGCGAAACATGAGTAACTGATCATCTCGATCAATAATACTAAATTGAGTTAAACCAAACGCTTGTGGATTGCGTTTTAACAAATACATGCAAAAGGTATGAAAAGTCGAAGCACGTAAACCTTTTGCCATGACACCCAAATGCTGCTCGACCCGTGTCACAATTTCACTGGCGGCACGGCGGGTAAAGGTTAAAATTTGAATCTGCTGTGCAGGTATACCTTGATCAATTAAATAAGCAGCACGCGCCACAATGGTTTTGGTTTTGCCGCACCCTGCCCCAGCCAAAATGAGACAATTTTTTGCCGTTGTGGTTGCTGCTTGTTTTTGCTGCGGATTAAGCTCATCAATTAAGGTGTTTAGGCTCATTCAATTTCATGATTCGATCAAATATAAGCACAGTTTAACAAACTGACTTTGATCTTGCTGAAAAGTTAATTTAAATCACTTTAATTTAAAGCCCAAAAATTGGGCGTGGATAACTTGAAAGTTATCCACAATTAACGCAGCCGTCCATAGACACGCGAGTCAAAATCTGGTCTTACCACATTGATATACTGATTTACTGTGAGTAAGTTTGCCCACCCCTTTTCATCAGATTTATCTCGAATTGTTTTTAAAATCAATGTAAGAGTGTCTTTATCTATGTTAATCTGCCCTTGTAAAATTTGTTTATCAATAGTGTTTTTTATATCAACAACATCTCCTATAGTTAAGTTCTTCACATCCATAAACTTATCACAAGCTCCAACGAAAGACATGGGCGTATTGCTTTTACCAAAGCCATATACTGATAACCCCTTTTCTCGAATCTTTAAAGCTAATGGGGTGAAATCACTATCGCTCGAAACAATACAGAAACCATCTAAAGCATTGCTATACAGCAAATCCATCGCATCAATAATTAAAATCATATCGGTTGCATCTTTACCTTTGGTATAGGCAAATTGCTGCACAGGCGTAATTGCATAGGGAAGTAAAATATCCCGCCAATTCTTTAAAGATTCATTACTCCAATCGCCATAAACACGCTTTACACTGGCAATGCCATATTTCGCAATTTCCTCTAAAACAAACTGAATTGAATGAAGCGATGAATTATCTGCATCAATGAGTACAGCAAGTTTCTTTGTTTTTATTTCCATGTTTTATATGCACGATTTTTAAAAGAATATTTTCCATTCTACATCAAAAATATAGCGCATTCTTTAATAAAATTTGAGCACTATTTCAATCAATTATATTCAATTTAATATCCACGATCTTACCCATAGCAAAGCTTTCTATGTACAGTTCAAATGGACTTTTACCAACTATGGCAAATACGATTGAGAATTTCATTCAAGTCAACGCAATAAAAAAGCGATACAACCTCAATTGTATCGCTTTTCATCTGGCGATTTTAGCGTTTAAGCTTCAACCCATTTTCCATCTTGATAGACTAAACTCCATTTAGTCTGCTTACCTTCAGGCGTTTCAGAACCGACATATTGCGCCTGATTTTTACGACTAAACTTCACAAGGGTTGGATTCCCTTCTGGATCTTGATCAGGAGCTTGCAATAAAAACTGATATTTTTCATCCAGTTGATCGGCCACACTACGCAATTCTGAAAGTTTAGGTGCCCGTGTTTCACGAATTTTCGGAAACTTACTCGCAGCCAAGAACAAACCTGCAGCACCATCACGCAGTACAAAATAATCATCGTGTTTGGTCGAACGCACATGTTCCATTTTAATTGGGTCAACCCGTGGTGGTGCAGGCTGTCCACTTTTGAGAACTTTACGGGTGTTATCACAACTGCCGCAGGCAAAATACGGCCCAAAACGCCCTGTTTTCAACTGCATTTCACCATCACATTTGTCACATGGAATGGTTGGACCATCATAGCCCTTAATCTTAAATTCTCCTTCTTCGACTTCGTAACCATCGCAGTCTGGGTTATTACCACAGACATGCAATTTACGACCACCATCAATCACATAACTGTCCATGGCTGTACCACATTTTGCACAGCGGTGTTTAGACATTAAGTCTGCAGTTTCAGCGGCTTCATCATCAGAGAAAGCAGCTAAAGATTCAACAGGTGTTAAATTAAGCGTGCCTTTACAGCGCTCTTTTGGCGGTAAGTTATAGCCTGAACATCCCAAAAATACGCCTGTAGTTCCAGTACGAATCTGCATGGGACGGCTACATTGCTGACACGCCACATCAGGCACTTCAACGGGTTGATTACGGCGCATGCCCTCAACACTGGCTGCGGTATTTAAACGGTTTTTAAAATCGCCATAAAAACTGTCCAGCAGTTCTTTCCAATTACGCTCACCGGTGGCAACTTTGTCTAACTGACCTTCTAAATCTGCGGTAAAGGCATAATTCATGAGGTTGTTAAAGCTTTCATCTAAACGATCGGTAACAATTTCACCCATTTTTTCGGCAAATAGGCGACGATTTTCAAGCTTGACATAACCACGGTCTTGAATTGTAGAAATAATCGCAGCATAGGTCGATGGACGCCCAATGCCCCGTTTTTCAAGCTCTTTCACTAACGAGGCTTCGGTAAAACGTGCAGGTGGTTTAGTAAAATGCTGACTTGGGTCTAATTTTTCCAGTTTCAATACTTCGCCAACTTTCACCGCAGGCAGCAAAATATCATCATCCGATTTATTCGCACCACGCACTCGGGTAAAGCCATCAAACACCAAGGTACGCCCTTTGGCACGTAGCTCAACGTTATTAGCGTTCACCGTTAACGTCGATGATAAATATTGTGCCGGTGTCATTTGACAAGCCACAAACTGACGCCAAATCAGGTCATACAAACGCTGTGCATCACGCTCAGCACCCGCCAATTGATCCCCTGTTAAAGCGACATTGGATGGACGAATCGCTTCATGCGCCTCTTGTGCGCCTGCTTTATTGCCATAACGATTTGGTTTAGCAGGAACGTATTTTTCACCAAAATTTTGCTCGATATGGCTACGTACCATATTCACCGCATCATCACTTAAAAAAGTCGAGTCGGTACGCATATAGGTAATAAAACCAGCCTCGTACAAACGTTGCGCTAGCATCATGGTTTTCTTCACAGAAAAACCTAAACGCGTACTTGCTGCTTGTTGCAAAGTCGAAGTGATATAGGGCGCACTTGGATTGACCTTGGTCGGTTTATCTTCACGCTGTGCAACTTTATATTCTGCAGCCTTTAAAACATCTAAAACCGCATCAGTTTCAGCTTTATTGGTCAGTTTTAGCGTTTTCCCTGCTTGCTTAACCGCCTCTAAGCGAATTTGATCTTTTTGTGCTTGGGTATCTGCAAAAATCTGCCAATATTCTTCAGGAATAAATGCTCGAATTTCACGTTCACGCTCACAAACTAACTTCACCGCAACCGACTGTACTCGACCTGCCGACAAACCACGCGCAATTTTTTCCCATAGTAATGGCGAGATCATGAAACCCACCACACGGTCCAAGAAACGGCGTGCTTGCTGCGCATTGACACGATCGATGTCTAAACGAGTTGGACGCTTAAAGGCTTCCTGAATGGCATTTTTGGTAATTTCGTTAAACACCACACGTTGATAACGACTATCATCACCACCAATCACTTCACGTAAATGCCACGCAATCGCTTCTCCTTCACGGTCCAAATCCGTTGCCAGATAAACTTCGTCCACTTGTGATGCAAGTTTTTTCAGTTCAGCAACCACATGTTCTTTGCCCGGTAGCACCTCATAATGGGCTTTCCAACCATGCTCAGGGTCAACGCCCATGCGGTTAATGAGCGCATTTTGTGCTTTCAGCTCTTTTTCTTCGGCAGTTAACTTGGCGCGCGTTGTTGGTTTTTTTTCACTAGACTTGGCAGAACCACCTGTTGGTAAATCACGAACATGACCCACAGATGATTTTACAATGTATTCATTGCCCAAATATTTATTAATGGTTTTCGCTTTAGCAGGCGACTCCACAATCACAAGTGCACGTTTTTTCGCGGCACTTGGTGCTTTTTCTGTAGTCGTTTTTGCGCTAGACCGAGGAGCATTCGCCATAGGGTATAGATTTCCTAATTAAATTTTAAAGCTGTGCTAAAGAGCTAAGATAAGTTTTCATCTCTTCAAGTTGGGTGGCATGAAGATCTGCATGTTCATCCCAATACACACCCACACAGTTTGCCTGCATATCAATAGCATAAATCCCCTTTAATGCAATGGGATAATCTTTAAATTTATCATCCCCATGCACCAATTCGAAACGATTGTCTTGAATTCGCGCACGCATTAGCGCTAATTTCGCCTCGGGAAGTAATACACTATAATAGGCAACCATACTGGCACGTGTTTCGGTGGCTTTTGGAATATGTGTCCATTCGGGTGCGACAATTAAACGCGGATGTAATCCCATTTTTCTGGCTTTGTCGCGCATTATGCCCAAGGCTTTTTCTCGTGGATTAACTCGTAGGCCTAACACCGAACCAAGTACAAACACAATAATAATTAGGGCAACCCAAAGTCCCGTATGTTCCATAACTTCACCTTTACTTTCTTTTTATAGATTTGCACAGGCAATGCTAAAAAGGCAAGTTATTGGATGAAATTAATCATTTTTATATCGCTAAGCAGCAATCTCTACTAATCCAATCTCTGCCCATTTCTGAATATTTTCACTCAGAAAAATTAATTTTTCTTCTTTAATTTGCACAATTTTATGTTTTTTTAATAAATTGAGCATATGCTCTGTTTGCGCATCATTTTCAAACTTAAGCACTGCTTTAATTGAGTTTCTTAAGGCCTCTAAGCTTGATGGGCGATGCTTCTCAATTTTCACTAAATAATCACTATACTGTTTCACTCGCATTAAATGCGGTTTAGTTTGAATGTCATCTTTTGAAAAGCTAAGCTCAGATTGTTGTAGGACAGCTTTAGTTGACTGTACGACAAATTTTTTCATTGCTTTGAGTTGATATTCAAGCTTATTGCTTTTGCAAAAAAGTAACTTATGCTTTTGTAACTGTTCAATCATCTCTTCAGCTTGTTTTGAATCTAAATTTCCCCAAGACATGATAGATTTCAGTAAAGACTTTAATTTTTTTGGCTGATTTTTTAATAAAAATTGAATGATTTTCATCAATAATGCATCAGATTTAGGTTGCGCTACAATCGGTAAAGCGACCTGAACCTGTTTTGTTTCTGTAGCAGTGACATTCAGTGCTTTTATAGGTTCAACTAACTGTTTAAGTTGTTGTGAACAAATCCCCATTTGCCCCAATAAGTCAACAGCATAGGACAATGCAGCGTCATTTGACATCACATCAATAGAACTGCCATGCTCAAGTTGTGCAGACAATCGACCTGCAATAAAAGTTAACCCAAAATCAGCCGAATTTGCCCCTGCTTTTGGCATTTTAATCACCAATAAACGTTTTTCCTGTATTGCATGGCTCAAGGTAATTAAATCATCTAAAGCAATATGCAAATTATCATTGGCATACACTAAAATCACTTGATCATATTGTTTTAATAAATGATTTAATTCACGAATTTTTTTAGGTTGATTCTCAATATCAAGTAATAATATTTTTTGCACAACATTCCTCTATTCTAATAATGCGGTGGACGATTGGTTAAAGGATCAAATGGTGCAATTCCTTCCGATAAATCAGCCGCTTCCACCCGTTGATATAAAAATTGCATTTGCTTTTTCAAAGCATCAATTTCTTGCCCTTGTACGACCAGTTGTTCGTTCAATTGCTCAACTAAATCATCTAAAAACGCAATTCGGACTTGCAAATCTTCAATGGGTGCGGAAAATGACGCATAATCATCGTTATCTGTTGGTTTAGTCATTTAACTCTCTCATTTGGGACTTTGGAAAACATTATGGCCTATATTACTTTAAGGGATGTCCAACTGGCGTTTGGTGGACCCGCCCTGCTCGACGGCGCGGGCTTTGCACTAGATCGTGGCGAACGAGTGTGTTTAATCGGTCGTAATGGTGAAGGTAAGTCTACTTTACTTAAGCTGATTGAGGGAAGTCTATTGCCCGATCGCGGCGAAGTTTCTATTCAAAATGGTTTAACGGTTTCCATGCTGGCTCAAGATGTGCCGATGGATTCAGGCAAAGTCGCTGATATTGTTGCCGATGGCGCAGGTGAAGCTGCAGCGGTTCTCAAAGCCTACCATGAAGCTAGCGATGCGTGTGTACTGGGCGATATGGATGCCTGTGACCGCATGGGCAATTTACAGCATAAGCTTGACCAATTGGATGGCTGGGCTTTAGAAACCAAAGTCAACTCTATTTTAAGCAAAATGGGCTTAGACCCTGAAGCCGACTTGGCCGATTTATCGGGTGGTCGTAAACGCCGTGTACTTTTAGCACGTGCTTTATTAACGCAACCCGATGTGCTTTTGCTTGACGAACCAACCAACCATTTAGATGTCGAAAGCATTGAATGGTTAGAAAAATTCTTGCTTGATCAAAACAATCTAACTTTATTGTTTATTTCGCATGACCGTTCATTTGTCGATAGCATTGCAACGCGTATTGTCGAACTTGACCGTGGCACATTACGCAGTTATGAAGGCAACTATTCACGTTACCTCGAACTCAAAGCCATGCAAATGGAAGCCGAAGAAAAGCAAAATGCGTTGTTTGATAAACGCTTAGCTGAAGAAGAAGTGTGGATTCGCCAAGGCATTAAAGCCCGCCGTACCCGTAACGAAGGTCGTGTGCGTGCCTTAAAAGCGTTACGTGAAGAATCAAAAGCGCGCCGTTCGCAGCAAGGCAAAGTCAACATGTCAACCCAAGAAGCGCAGCGTTCGGGCAAGTTGGTCTTTGAAATTGAGAATGTTAGCGTCAGCTACGATGATAAAAAGCTGATCAACAATTTCTCTGCTGTGGTCATGCGTGGCGATCGTATTGGTTTGGTGGGCGACAACGGTGTCGGTAAAACCACTTTAATTAAAGCTATTTTGGGTGAAATTGCTCATCAAGGCTCAGTCAAAACAGGTACACAATTAGAAGTCGCTTATTTTGACCAATTGCGTAACGCACTCGACTTAGAAAAATCAGTCAAAGATAACGTTTCTGAAGGTTCAGACTTTGTCGATGTCAACGGTGGTCGTCGCCATATCTATAGCTACTTACAAGACTTTTTATTCTCGCCTGAACGTGCGCGTACACCAGTCAAAGCATTGTCGGGTGGTGAGCGTAATCGTATTTTACTCGCCAAACTTTTACTTAAACCATCCAACTTAATTGTGATGGACGAACCAACCAACGACTTAGATATGGTGACTTTAGAGTTGCTTGAAGAAATGTTGGGCGGCTATGGTGGCACGTTGTTACTGATCAGCCATGACCGTGCCTTTATGGACAACGTAGTAACATCAACTTGGGTGTTCGATGGCAAAGGCGGTATTGCAGAATACATCGGCGGTTATCAAGATTACTTAATGCAACGCCCTGACGACAAAGTCGTTGACCAAAAGTCTGATGTGAAAAAAGCCCAAGCCAAAGCGGAAGCACAAAAGCTAGCGGCGCAAGCAGCACCGAAAAAAGTCAAACTGAGCTTTAAAGATCAGCGTGAACTTGAGCAATTGCCTGCCGAAATTGAACAATTAGAAGCAGAGCAAACCAAACTTTCAGAGCAATTGGCCGATGGTTCTTGGTTTGTGAAAGATGCCGATGCAGCAACAAAAGCCAGCCAGCGTTTAGCTGAAATTGAAGAGTTGTTGCTAGAAAAACTTGAGCGTTGGGATGTGCTTGAGAATATGAGCAAAGGTAACTAAACCCCGATTTATTGCCATCATCATTAAAAAACCACGCAAGCGCGTGGTTTTTTATTTCTTGCAGAATTAGCGAAATTTCTTATGCCCTTCGTCACGAATTTTGTCGATGTTTGGCACCACTTGCGCCTGTGCTTGGGCTAAATTGCCCGCTTTAACCAAATCCGTCGCTTGATTAATTTCACCCAGTAAATGGTCAAATGTTTGCTGATACTCTTGCATTTGCGGGCTATTGTCGGGCTGTCCAATCAGTTTCATAGGTACATTGGTTTTCGCATCAGTGGCCGCTTGCTGCATTTCAGTTAAAGCCGTGAGTGCAACAGGTGCTTCTTTGGCTTTTTTAAATGCACTATAATTTTTATATAAATGCCACATATCTTGACCCAAACCTGCTGCAAAACTGCTATTCATCCAAAATAAAGCCACGAATGCGCTGGCCAAGGTCCATTTAAATTTCATCGAGAGATTCCCTATTTTCGATTGTTCTTTTTTGAATTATGCAGATCAAAACTTAAGCTAAGCTTTAAATCTATTTTTATAAAATAAAAAATCAATCTAGATCATTCTGAGCTAAGTTTAGGTTAAAGACACGTTCGGTTGAGGCAGGATATTGTTGCAACTTATTGGCCGGACGAATGGGTCGTTTAACTAACTCGCCCTCACAATTGGGACAAGTAAAATTTAATTGTTGTTCAGCACAATTTTGGCAGAACGTACATTCAAATGAACAAATCAACGCATTCGCCGCATTGGGCGCTAAATCACAATTACAGCATTCACAGTTTGGGCGTAAGGCAAGCATGATGATTATTGTCCGTAACATAGTTTTATTCACATCATACAACGAATCACAAGCGCGACACGCCAGAATTGTAGTCGATCGCAACAGTCTGCGCAGTTCATGTTAAACTGCTCAAAAAATTGATTTAATTACCCCCAATGAGTACACAGCAAGATTATCTTCCCGGAAAATTTGAATGGTCTTTTTTACTGCCAAAATATTGGACAGTGTGGATCAGTATTGTCTTTTTGATGTGTCTTGCCATTTTACCTTGGGCGATTCAACGCCGTGTGGCGCGTGTGCTTGGCAAGCTAGCGTGGAAATTTCTGAAATCTCGCCGTAAAACCACACTGCGTAATTTAGAAGTGTGTTTTCCCGAATGGTCACAGCAAGAACTTGAAGTGAATGCAGAACAAGTGTTTATCGAAATGATGCTGGGTGCATTTGAAACACTCAACGCGTGGTATTGTCCCCAATGGTTTCAAGGCCGAGTCAGCATTGAAGGACTTGAACACATCACCCAAGCGCAAGCCGAAGGCAAAGGTGTATTGTTGTTGGGGACGCACAGCACCTTACTAGATGCAGGCGGTTACTTGTGCGCGCAGTATTTCGAACCTGATGTGGTTTATCGCCCACAAAACAATCCACTGCTCGATTTGCTAATTTACCGTGGTCGCGCCACCATTTATAAACATCAAATTGACCATGACGATATGCGTGGCTTAATTCGTAAACTCAAAGATGGCGATGCGATTTGGTATAGCCCCGATCAAGATTTTGGCTTAAAACAAGGCGTCATGGCGCCGTTTTTTGGTGTTCCTGCGGCAACAGTCACCGCGCATCGCCGCTTACTTAAAATTTCAAAAGCAGTGGCTGTGCCGTTATATTTTTATCGTTATGGCGATGAAGCCAATCCACGTTATCGTGTCTTAATTGAACCGGCGCTAGACAATTTTCCATCTGAAGATGAAGTTGCCGATGCAACCCGCGTCAATGCGATTATTGAACAACAACTGCGCATTGCCCCGACTCAATATATGTGGTTCCATCGCCGATTTAAAACCCGCCCTGAGGGGTATCAGAGCATCTATTAAAAATGAAAAATTCGAAACGGTTTTTCTGGATCTGCCTATTTGTCATCCTTGTGTCCGGTGGCGCATTCATCTATAAGTACTTTTTTGTGCAAAAAAAAGAGCACTTTACGCACCTAAATACGGCAAATCATCAAATTAAAGTAGCACCACCAGCCATTAAAACCACAACACCTACTCAAAAAACAACAACCACTACTGCAGCACCAATAATTGAAATTACGCCAAATTTATCCACTTGGGTATGGCGCGATTGGATTTCTGAAGATGGTTCATTGTTCTTAACCTTGCGAACTGGGGTTTGGAACCCGAGCGGCACATTATTTTATTTAGATCGTCGCGGTGGTGTTTCGTTGGAAGGTTTTCAAAAAGGCTTAAATATTCAATTGAAGTCGTTTGATGCTGAAAAAGGCTTAGAAGCCCCGCCAGAATATAAAATTACAGGCATACTGAATCGAGAGCAAAATACTTTCAGCGCCAGCATTATTCATTATCCCGATGAAACTGAACGTCAAATACTGTTCAAACCGGCGATTGCCACAAGCAAAACACAGCCTGTATTTAAATTAAAATATTACGGCTTTGAAGACCCTGAATGGCACAATAAGAAAATTACACAAGTGGCCATCATAAACCCTAAAAATCAGACCACACAACATTTAACAGGCTTTGAAGCGCAAGCATATGCGGTTGAATATCTCGACTTAAATTATGATGGCTATTTCGATATATTACTGGATATAAGCAAACAGGTCGGCAATGGAGAACAACGCTATTTAGCTTTTACTTACAACGCTGACACCGAACAATTTGAAAAGTACGACTTTCTTAACAATATATTGGGGAATATAACCCGCTATCCTCAAAAGAAGCAATTACATTTAGAGCAAGGTTTATTTGAAATGCAAAATGGACAGTGGAAGGAAATTCCTTGTTGTTATGCAGATTAAGCGATATTTTACCAATAACTCCTTTTAAAACCACCATGCTGATCTTCAGCACATATTTGGTCGTTTTTAGCAAAACATAGGTTAAAAAGCACGCATGAAAGTAATGCAATTACTTCCTGAATTAAATAGTGGTGGTGTTGAACGTGGCACGCTTGAAATTGCGCGCGCTCTCGTTGCAGCAGGACACCAATCGCTCGTTGTGTCTAACGGTGGGCGTTTGGTGGCTGAATTAGAAGCCGAAGGAACACAGCATATTCAACTGCCGATTCATAAAAAATCTTTGCTCAGTTTGTTGCAGGTTGGAGCTTTACGTAAAGCCATTTTGGCCGAACAGCCAGATATTTTACATGTCCGTTCACGTGTGCCAGCGTGGTTGACGCATTTTGCGTTAAAAGGCATTCCTGCGCATTTACGTCCGCATTTAATCAGCACCGTCCATGGTTTTTATTCGGTCAATCGTTATAGCGCGATTATGACGCAAGCTGAAAAAGTAATTGCAGTGTCGTCTAGCGTGGTCGAATATATCGAAAAGAATTATCCAAACTGCCCGCTCGACTCAATTGTTAAAATTTATCGCGGCATCGATCCACAAGCCTTTCCGCACGGTTATCAACCACCGGCGCAGTGGTTTAATCAAGTTTTTTTAGATTATCCTGAGCTGGAAAATAAGTTTATTTTGTGTCTGCCAGGTCGTATTACACGGCTAAAAGGACACGAAACGTTAATTGAAATCATGCAGCATATAAAACAGCACTATCCGCATGTGCACGCAGTGGTGGTGGGTGGTGCAGATGCCAAAAAACAAGCTTACTTAGATGAACTTGAACAGCACATTCAGCAACATCAACTGAGTGAATACATAACTTTTGTCGGACATCGTTCAGACATTCGTGAATGGCTGGCTTTTAGCGATGTGGTGCTTTCCTTGTCGAATCAGGCAGAAACGTTTGGCAGAACCGCGCTTGAAGCGTTATCGGTTGGCACACCGGTTATTGGTTGGAACCGCGGTGGTGTGGCCGAAATTTTAACTGCGTTATATCCGCAAGGTTTAATTGAGGTTGACCAACTGCCACACCTTTTAGATGTGCTTCAACGACACATCGAACAGCCGCAACAGGTGGCCGAAGTGAAGGAGTTTAGTTTAGATGATATGTGCAAAAATACTTTGGCGCTTTATGCTTCGGTGTGCAAAACCCGTTAAATCTAAGCAGAAATTGAAGGTAAGGATTTTAACCCCCACTTTAACCATGAATTTCACTCAGTTTAGTGTGAAATAAAATCATTTTTATTCATCTAAAATTTCAGGTATAAATTACAGCATAGATAAATAAGGTAGCAAATCGCCATGAGCAAGGCATTTACATTTTCGATTAAAAGCATTCGCTTCGATGAAAACTATCATCCTGCAGATAGTACGCGTATTACCACTAACTTTGCGAACTTAGCTCGCGGAGAAAGTCGTCAAGAAAACCTACGCAATACATTAAAGATGATTGACAATCGTTTTAATGCCTTAGCTCGTTGGGATAATCCAAAAGGTGACCGTTATTCGGTTGAGCTTGACATTATTTCGGTTGATATTGACGTAGAAGGTAACGGAAACACTTTTCCAACCATCGAAATTTTAAAAACCACAATTGTCGATCACAAAACCGAACAACGTTTTGATGGCATTGTTGGCAATAATTTTTCATCTTATGTGCGTGATTATGACTTTAGCGTGTTGTTATTAGAGCATAACAAAGGTCAAGCCAAGTTCAGCACCCCTGAAAATTACGGTACGCTGCATGGAAAAATTTTCCAATCGTTTTTAAGATCAGATATTTATACAAACAACTTCAACAAACAACCGGTCATTTGTTTAAGTGTTTCAACCACCAAAACGTATCACCGTACAACCAATATCCATCCAGTATTAGGGGTTGAATACAAGCAAGATGCCTATTCATTAACCGATGAATACTTTGCAAAAATGGGCTTACAAGTTCGCTATTTCATGCCTGCAAATAGCGTTGCGCCATTAGCCTTTTATTTTAATGGCGATTTGCTCAGCGATTACACCGATTTGGAATTGATTGGTACGATTAGCACCATGGAAAGCTTCCAAAAGATTTATCGTCCTGAAATTTACAATGCAAATTCAGTGGCTGGTGAAATCTATCAACCAAGCTTGAACTACCAAGATTATTCATTGACTCGTATTGTTTATGATCGAGAAGAGCGTAGTCAATTGGCGATTAAACAAGGTAAATTTACTGAAGAACAGTTTATTAAACCGTATAAAGACATTCTTGAGCAGTGGGCTGCCAATTACACTTTTTAATTGATTCAACAGAAACGAGAAAACCAACATGAAACTTTTGTTACCTACATCAACTGCTGGCAGCCTACCAAAACCATCTTGGCTTGCAGAACCAGAAAAACTTTGGTCGCCTTGGAAATTACAAGATCAAGAATTGATTGATGGTAAAAAAGATGCGCTGCGTTTGTCTTTGCACGAACAACAACAAGCCGGCATCGATATTGTTAGCGATGGCGAACAAACCCGCCAACATTTTGTGACGACGTTCATTGAGCATTTAAATGGCGTTGATTTTGAACAACGAGAAACCGTTCGAATTCGTGATCGTTACGATGCCAGCGTGCCGACTGTAGTTGGTGCAGTATCGCGTCAAAAACCGGTATTTGTTGAAGATGCTAAATTTTTACGTTCACTCACCGATCAACCGATTAAATGGGCATTGCCTGGCCCAATGACCATGATCGACACGCTATACGATGCACACTATAAAAGCCGTGAAAAATTAGCGTGGGAATTTGCTAAAATTTTGAACCAAGAAGCACGTGAATTAGAAGCCGCCGGTGTAGACATCATTCAGTTTGATGAACCTGCATTTAACGTTTTCTTTGACGAAGTGAATGATTGGGGCGTGGCCACTTTAGAACGTGCCATTGAAGGACTTAAGTGCGAAACTGCGGTACATATTTGCTATGGTTATGGCATTAAAGCCAACACCGATTGGAAAAAAACCCTCGGTTCAGAATGGCGCCAATACGAAGAAGCATTCCCTAAGCTACAACAATCAAATATTGATATCGTATCGCTTGAATGCCAAAACTCACGCGTTCCAATGGATTTAATTGAACTGATCCGTGGTAAAAAAGTCATGGTTGGGGCAATTGATGTTGCCACCAACAACATTGAAACGCCTGAAGAAGTTGCCAATACGCTACGTAAAGCACTGCAATTTGTAGATGCAGATAAACTTTATCCTTCAACAAACTGCGGTATGGCGCCTTTAGGCCGTGACGTTGCACGAGGCAAATTAAATGCGCTCAGCGCAGGTGCAGCCATTGTTCGTAACGAACTATTAGGAAAATAATTCCTTCAATGAAATGACAAAATTTAGTTGGGCTTGAACAAACAAGCCCAACTTGATGATGCCAACAAAAGTAATATGTGTAGATTTAAGTAGGACACCGCAATGGTTGATGTAACAGACTTTAGAAATGCAATGTCTTTGCTCACAGGTGCAGTCAATGTGATTACAACGACCAATGAATCTGGTCATCATGGATTCACCGCCTCCTCTGTATGCAGTGTCACGGACACTCCACCCACCTTATTGGTCTGTATGAATCAATCTGCACGTTCGCATATCCACTTCATAGAAAATAAAATTTTAAGCGTGAATGTGTTAAATGCACAGCAAGCGCATATTTCAAAAATATTTTCATCGAAACTTGAATCAGAAGAACGGTTTGAACATGGGACGTGGACGACATTAAAAACTGGTGCACCCATTCTAGACGATGCGTTGGTCAGTTTTGATTGTCAAATTGAGCAAGTACAAACGGTGGGTACGCACTCTATTTTTATTTGTCGGATTGTCGCAATTCAACACAGCCAAAACGATCAAGGTCTGGTTTATTTTAATCGAGCCTATCATCAAGTCGGTCAGCCAGAATTTGCTTAATCGGCCAAGTTCATTATTTTTATTTTCTAGATTGAACCAAGCCAACTTTATCACTTTCTCATGTATGCCAAACAAGATATTTCACTCAATTATTTAGTGGTTTGACTTATGTAGCGCTTGCAGTTCAGTCTACTTTTGATACACTCAAAACCCTTTTATTTTTTATCACAACACCGAGGCACAATGACATGAAAGTAGGTCTGGTCGGTTGGCGTGGGATGGTCGGTTCCGTCCTCATGCAACGTATGGTTGAAGAGAATGATTTTGCTCACTTTGAGCCATTCTATTTCTCTACCAGTAACGCAGGTGGTGAAGCGCCTGCATTTGGTGGAAAAACTGCCCCAGCACTTATGGATGCAACAGACATTAACAGTCTGAAGCAAATGGATGTCATTATTACCTGCCAAGGCGGTGACTACACCTCCGAAGTTTTTCCAAAGCTAAAAGCTGAAAACTGGAATGGTTACTGGATTGATGCCGCATCGACCTTACGTATGGACGATGAAGCGATTATTGTGCTTGACCCTGTGAACTTAAACGTCATTAAAGAAGGTTTAGTCAACGGGACTAAAACCTTTGTTGGTGGTAACTGTACCGTATCATTAATGCTCATGGGCTTAGGTTCACTGTTCCAAAATAATTTGGTGGAATGGGCAACCTCAATGACCTATCAAGCGGCTTCAGGTGCAGGCGCGCAAAATATGCGTGAATTGATTACTGGTATGGGTTATTTGTATAACAATACCAAAACCTTATTGGACGATCCAAAATCTGCTATTTTGGATATCGACCGTCAAATTGCTGAATTACAACGTGGTGAAAGCTTCCCTTCAGCCAACTTTGGTGTGCCATTGGCGGGTTCTTTAATTCCATATATCGACAAACAGCTCGAAAGCGGTCAATCGAAAGAAGAATGGAAAGGCCAAGTTGAAACCAATAAAATTTTAGGCAATCAACAAATTGTTCCTATTGATGGACATTGCGTGCGCATTGGTGCCATGCGCTGTCACTCACAAGCCATTACGCTTAAGCTGAAAAAAGATGTGCCTTTAGACGAAATTGAAAGCATGATTGCCGCATCAAGCCAATGGGCAAAAGTGGTGCCAAATACCCGTGAAGCGTCGATGACCGATTTAACGCCAGTAGCAGTTACAGGAACACTAACTGTACCGGTTGGTCGTTTACGTAAACTGAATATGGGTAAAGAATACCTCGGTGCTTTCACTGTAGGTGATCAGTTACTTTGGGGTGCTGCAGAGCCTTTACGTCGTATGTTACGCATTCTGATTGAATACAAAAACGCATAAACGTGTAGTGAAAAGCCGATCTAAAAAGATCGGCTTTTAATTTTTCAAATTTTACAATTCATTTACATATAACTACATTATAATACGCCGTCAGCAGAGCATTTCTAGTAGATACAATGGTCAAATATAATAAACTCTCTTCTCTTATTTTATGCAGCTTAGTTTCTCAGCTAGGATATGCTTTGAGTTTTGATCGTGTAAATATTCAATCCACTCAAGGTCAGCTGCTCTATGCAGAAATCCCCTACACCAATGCAACAGGTAGTCAGCCTGTTCAAGCAAGCTTTGCATCGAATGATGATCTAGATCATTTAGATGAGTTAAATGCCTCTGAGAACAATTTGAATTTTTTTGTGCGTCAAACTGGTCCTAGCAATGGCGTAATTGTAGTGACGTCAAATCGCCCAATCAACAGCAAGCAAATTAGTCTTGCGGTTAAAGTGCAAGATGGTGATGGCACCTATATTAAACAAATCAAAGATTCCTTGTCTAATTCAACTAGCACACCCAATCTAGCGACCAATAGCGCCGAAAAAGCATTACTGCCACAAGTGGTCACCGAAAAAGATATTCAACTTAATTTACCAACCAGCACAGCGTATACTTCAGCAACGCCAAGCAATCAAACAGCATTATTGCCTGCAACTAATAATACAGCAGCCCAACAAACGGTTAAGGCAACAGAACCTCCTTCGGCGCCTGCGTCAAAAAATCAGCCCCAGACAACAACACTATCTAAGCCCAACAGCACAGCGGCTAAAAGTTCACCGCGTGCTACGCCATCTGCGGTCAAGCCAAAACCACAAAAGCAAGCAGCGAAAAAGAACAGTGCGCCCGTTCCGAACAAAAATACAGTGCGGCACTACACAGTCAAATCTCAAGATACGTTATGGAATATTGCGGCACAAATTGCTGCCAATACGCATCAACCGATTCACATGGTGCTGAAACAATTAAAAGCCCAAAATGAACAAGCTTTTGTAAGAGGCAATATCAATCGCCTGAAACAAGGCGCGACTTTAAACTTAAATATGAGCTCAGCGGTGCGTTCAGCTAAATCTGCACCACGTCAAAATTTGGCGGCTACGAGATATCGTTTAGACAACGACCAGATGAGTATTATCACAGACAATCAAGATAATGTGACCAATCATGCAAACCCAAAAAATGGCCAGAATTTAAAAAATAATACCAATAAAGAACAACTGATGCTGGTTCGACAAAATACGCTCGCAATTCAAAAACAAGTCACTCAACTGGACTTTGCTTTACAGCAAAAAAACCATAAACTCGATTTATTAAATGCACGCTTGGCGCAGTTACAGCAACAGCTAAAACAACGACAAGCAGCAAACAAGCAACAACATCATTAAAGAGATACGATGCTTAAACCGCTTGTTCTCGCTGTAAGGATAACAAAATGTTGATATACATTATTCCGTTTGTGCTTTTACTTGTTGTCGCTATCGTGTTGAAAAAACGTGAGTCTAATCAACAAAATAGTACAGCAAAAAAAACACAAACTTTACCGGGGAAAAACAAAGCAAAACGCGTAAAAGGAAAAACTGCGCCGCTTGCGACCACAGTATCTGAAACGCAAGATACGCAAGACAATACGGTTGAAGAAACACCGATTCAGCCGATTGCAATCAATCCTGAATTTAAAACGCGTATTGAAGGATTGATTGCGCAGAAAAATTTTGGCACTGCTGAAGCGTTAATTAATCAGGAACTGAATCAGAATCCAAAACAACATGATCTGTATCTCTTTTTAGCAGATATACATATTGAACAGCAAGATACCTTTGCGCTAGATCAATTACGCTCACATCTACGCGCATTACAGTTATTGGATATCGTTCAATATATTGAAAATGCATTACAAAAAGAAAAAGATAAGCGCGATGCTATTCAATATACGCCAATGGAGTTACCCAACACTCAAGCTCCGTTTGAGAAAAGTACCGCGCAAAATGAATCAGCATCAATTGCGACAGAAAATAGTTTTGATCAGCTCTCAGCTAGTTCAGTTAGCAGCATAGATTCAGCGCATGTCGTTGAAGAAGATTCCCTTTCAACACACGCTGAGTTAAATTCTGTACGTTCCGATGAAGTTGACAACGCGACAACCTCAACGCAAGCCTCGACAGCGCTTGAATTCGATTTAGATTTATCAAGTTTTAATCAACAGTCCCCTGTTATCGAAGCTGTACCAAGCGTTGAAACGGATGTCAAACCCTTAGAGTTTAGCTTCAGCCTTGAACCAACAAGTATTGAAAGCAAAGGCGCGTCATCAACCACACCCAAAGCAGACATTGGTAACAATCTTGATTTAAACTTAGATTTTGATCAATCCATTCAACTTGAGCACGTCAGCACAGAAACCAAAACTGAACAGCTGCAAACCAGTACACTGTTGGACCACTCTTTTTCTGCACTCAAGCTAGAACCTGCAACAACAGAAACGCAAATAACCGCTTTAGAAAGCCCAAGCGAATCACCTGCGCTAGATTTCAAATTCGATTTTGAAGCAGTTCCGGCAACAAGCGTTGAAATAGATAAAACTGAAATTACAACGGCTGAAAATACGCAAAGCTTTAGTTTTGATTTTAGCCCGACCACAACACCCGTTGAAGAAGTTAAGGTTGAATCTGAAGTTGCAAATAGTAATATCTTAGATTTCACCTTCGATGCGAAACAGGTAGCGGTTACACCTGAGCCAATTATTGACTTAGTTCAACAACAGCCAATTGAGCATGATGATCCTATTTTGCAGCAATTCCCAGAGTTAGCGCAGATGCAGGAAACTGAGCTTGATCTTCTGTTAGCTGAGCAATATATCAAACTCGGTGCGAATGCTGCCGCATCTGAATTATTAAGTGCGGCTCAAACTACATTCGATGCCACACAAACCGAGCAAGCAAAAAAATTACTAAATCAAATAGCTTCTTAATACACTTCGTTCTACCATAAGCAGTCCAGTTGTGGCTGCTTTTTTTATCTATGAAAACGATTGCTTTAATTTATATGGGCGGGACGTTTGGCTGCGTGGGCGAACCATTAAGCCCGATGCCCGATCAAACCTTTTTGCCACGCTTACAGGCTTCTTTGCCGGCAGATATCCAAACACAATGTTTTGCAGCGCCTGTCATTAAAGACAGTAGTGCCTATACCGCAGCAGATTGGTTGGCATTGGTACAATTTATTCAACAATTACAGCCTAAATTTGAGCATTTTGTCGTTATTCACGGCACAGACACGCTAAGCTATGCCAGTGCAGTGTTGGCGCGTTTTTTGGGTGAAAGCTGTAAGCTGATTTTAACCGGCAGTCAATTTCCGCTACTTAATGTTGAAGCGACCGCTGTCCGGACTGAAACCGATGCCAAAAACAATTTAGATTTTGCCCTTAAGCAAGTCAGCCAAGTGCCTGCAGGCGTTTATTTGGCCTTTCATCAGCAATTATTGCATGGTCGCAGTGCATTAAAAGCCCACACAACCCATCTCAATGCTTTTCAAGGCATTGCTTCTACCGAAACTATTCAAAACCATGCAACGGCAACACCAATTGATACGCTGCAAATTGAAAAAGCCAAAACATTTAATATTGTTAGCCTGATGATGCAACCGATTGCACTCAATTTGCTACAACAGAATTTAGAACATTTATTACAACAGCCACCGCATTTTTTAGTCTTGCAAGGGTTTGGCACGGGTAATTTAGTTACCAATCCTGAAATTGTGGCTTTAATTAAACAATTACTGGCAAAAAACTGCCTTCCTGTATTAAGCACACAAGTGTCGTTTGGTGGAATTGATCAACGTTATGCGGTCAGCTCGTGGGTGAATGATGCGCAAATTGTGATTACCGACACGCTAGGTCATGCCGACCTGTATGCGAAGGCACTGCAACTTTATTTAAAATATGACCATGCTGAACAATGGTTCAGTCATTGGCACGATTCGGCAGTTTAAGGATTCTTTATGCAACGATATGCGATCGGAATTGAGTTTTGTGGTACCCGTTTTAAAGGCTGGCAAACCCAACAAGCAGGGGTTCGTAGCATCCAAGAAACGCTTGAAACCGTGCTCAGTAAAATTGCAGATGAACCGATTATTGTACATGGTGCTGGTCGGACCGATGCTGGCGTACATGCAACCAATATGGTGGCACATTTTGACACCCATGCCATTCGCCCTGAACGCGGTTGGCTGATGGGCGCCAATAGCCAACTGCCCAAAGATATTGCCATAAAATGGATTCAACCGGTCGAGGCCGATTTTCATGCGCGTTTTAAAGCCATTGCACGGCGCTACCGTTATGTGATTTATCATGCACCAATGCGCCCTGCGTTGTTATATAAACAAGTCACCCATGCCTATTATCCACTGGATATTGCCAAGATGACTCAAGCGGCACAAAAGTTTGAAGGCACGCATAACTTTGAAAGTTTCCGTGCTGCTGCGTGCCAGTCCAATCAGCCGGTGCGTCATGTTAAACATTGTCGCCTCACCCAACATGGCGCCTTTTTAATTTTAGATATTCAAGCCGATGGTTTCTTGCATCATATGGTGCGCAATATTGTGGGCTGTTTATTGGAAATCGGCCAAGGACAATATGAAGTAGACCACATTGACCAGATTTTTGCCGCACAAGATCGTAAAGCTGCGGGCATCACGGCACCAGCCGATGGTTTGTATTTTATTCAGGCGTATTATCCAGAAGCGTTACAAAACAAGCTGCCTCAAACCACACTGGGCCCAGAATGGCTCAACTGGCCAATCTAGTGATTAACGCGATTGCTTACGTTTTCGATATTCTACGGGCGTTTCATTGGTCCAACGCTTGAACGCCCGATAGAAGGTACTTGGCTCGGCAAATCCGGTCAAATACACCACTCGCTCAATGCTTTCGTGGGTATTAGATAACAATTTTTTTGCCAAGCGGCAACGGTAGTCCGACAAAATATGCTGAAAACTGGTTTGCGTTTCACTCAGTTGAGAACGTAAGCGTCTTGGGGTTAAATTAAGCTGCGCTGCAACGGTTTCAAGCGTGGTTTCACCCTGCTCTAAGGTTGCACCAATGGCGCGGCGCACATCGCCAATTAAATCGTATCGCTCTAATTCTTGTAGTTTTTCTAGTGCCAGTTGCTCATGCAGTTGTAATAAGTCGGGATCGGCCTGCCATAAAGGCTGATTCAAAATATCGGAATCGAAATATAATCGGGTTTCTTTTTGCCCTAAACTGACCGGACATTCATAGACCCGAAAGTATTCATCGGGCGATGCACCTTCACTAAAATCGAAATCAATAAAAATGGGCTGAAATGCGCCTTCAGTTAAAAATTTAAAAAAACGTAAAATTCCAGAAATCGCACACTCAGAAAAATGTCGATTAACCACAGGATTGGGCTGCAATTGCACACCATTACTTAAATAACAGCGCCCATCTTCAACCACCAATTTGGCATGAAAAGCATCACTAATTAAGCGTTGATAAGCGAGCGCTCGCTTTAAGCCCGCGCCAAAATTTTCACTGCTTAAAAATAAATGCTCAATCACTTGTCCGCGATACAACGGTAAATTTTCACCTAAATGCAAACCGATGTCTGGGTCTTGGCTGACCTCTTCTGCTGCCACCCAAAAGGCATATTGAGCACTTAAAGGGGTTCTTTGATTATTCTCTAATTGATTAATGGCCACACCGGCTTTGGTCAGAATTTTTTCAGGCGATAATCCCGCACGGCGCATCGCTTGATAGCCCAAACGTAAAACAACTGAAGCATCGGTTAGCTGACCCACAAATCATTCATCCTTCTATATTCTTAATTTTCAATTATAAGTCGATTTTTAGATTAACCATGATTGACCAAACTGACAACGTGCATTCGGTAATTTTTATGATAAAAATTTAAACTGAGCGTTTACTTTATGACGTTTAGAGATCGACAAACCCAGTTGCTGACTTGTTTTTTTCAGGCTTTTGTATATAATTTGCACCTTCTCATTTTTATTCATTTAGGTAGGCTATGGCCAATAAAGAGGAACTTATCGAGTTCGAAGGCGTTGTCACCGAAACGCTTCCTAATACTATGTTTCGTGTACGTTTAGAAAATGGACACGAAGTGATTGCGCATATTTCAGGAAAAATGCGTAAACACTATATCCGTATTTTAACGGGCGATAACGTTAAGGTTGAAATGACCCCTTACGACTTAAGCAAAGGTCGTATTACTTACCGTGCACGTTAAGTATTAGAAGCAAAAAAGCCACAAAATGTGGCTTTTTTAATGGCTATTAATACATCAATTTAGTGCTGATGTTTTGCATCCGATGGTTTTACATTCACGTAATCGCTCACGAATCCAAGAATTACGTTCTCGGGTTTGTTCCAACTGGCAATTGGTATAAATCACAGTCCCTACGTTTGAATCACCAGAACAACTTTTATCTCGTTCTTTAATCCAAGCCACTTGCGAACGTTTTAGAATGGTTTTTTGTTGCGCATTAAGTTTACTGCGTAACAATTGATAATTTTGATTTAATTCATTATCAGCATTCACATAGACTTTATTGGCACAGTGCACTGCATCATAGCTATTGCGTGTAGTATCACAATTATCGGCAAACGCGACGCCCGATAAAACCAAACCGCTACATAACAATACTGCTTTTTTTAGCATCAACATTCCCTCTTTTTCATTGTTTTGACGATTCTTTATAGCATACTTCAATTAAAAAAACGTAGCCTCAACCACGTTCTTTATTCCCTTTCTTATTGGGCAATTACTTAAGCTCAGCTCATGACTCAACAGCCATCTAGCACATCGTCTGAATAATGATATCTGTTCATTTCAAGGCGATTATCGATGCTCATAGACATGTATTTTCACTGTCCAGCATTGACTCAGCTTAATCATCAAACTTTATAAATTTAGGCGTACCCACCTTCACACTGTCAAACGCAACAAGACCCGTTACGGATTTCTGTGGAAAAATTGGCGAGATTAACTCTCTATCCACTAAACCCACAGCATGTTCTTTCCCAAATGAATCCACCAGTTTAATTTGTTCAGATTGAATATTGATTGGTGATGTGCCGGTATTTTCAACCGTCACTTGATAATAATATTTTTCCTTCTGACTTAGACTGGTATTCAATGCGGTAATCTTCACAGCGCCTTTGCGAATATTGTTGGTGACACTCAGTGCTTCTGCCGTTTTTATCTGTGCCGTTTTTTCAGTTGCTTGTGTATGCTCTGTTTTTTCTGTGGCATCTTCGACTTTATTTTTGGTACCGCATCCAACAAGAAGCAGAACACTGATTAAAGATGAAACTAATACTAATTTTTTCATAATGCTACTCTGAGTAAATATGTATTTGAGTATTACGCTATTTATTCATTTTTATTGTTAATTATTGAAAGAGTATCTTAAATTTAAATATCTAGTTTTTCTATAAAACACTGTTTAAGCATGAAATATTAAATACAAGCCTGCCAAAATATGAAGATTTTTAATAGAAAACATACATAACTTAACGCGATTTGATCTCTATATTTTGTGAAAAAATTTATAGTAACACTTTAGATTCAGGATTTTTTTATGAAAAAAACAATACTCTTCACGTTAGTGGCTTCTGCTTTAATGACAACAGTTGCACAAGCCGAAGCCTTAAAGACGCTTAATTCAGACAAAGTTGCACAAGCACAATTCAAGAAAATTTCGAACCATAAAAACCTACCCGCTTGGACAAAAACCGATGGCACAACATCAGCAACAAAAACTGTAAAAATTGCAGGAAAAAATTATTTGGTCTTTGGCTCATGCAAACCACACGATTGTAGCAGTGAACAAATTGCAACCATTTACGCGCCACAAAGCAAAGCAATGACTTCTGTTTACTCACGTTTTAACGAGAAAAATTCAACACAACAGTTGAAGTGGATGAGTAACCAACCCGATATCTCGATTGAAGAAAAAACCATTTTACTCTCGGCTTTAACTGGAGCTTTGGACAATTATCCACAAAAATTTAATTTTTGATTCTAGCGTCTGATTCAAACAAGAGTATCAACAGAACAGGTAAGGCTTTGAACATGTCGCACATCTAAATTGTGCGACACACGTCAATGACCTATCTGTTCTTAGAATAACGATATGATATTAAAAAAATTTAATGAGCACTTATTATATGTTGACTAAAAAACTCATAACAACGGCTTTATTCACCGTATCCACGTCAATCGCCTTAATGGGATGTGTTTCAACGCAAACTCACCAAAGCGCAGATCATGCGGTAAAAGATGCTCCACTATCCACAGAAAATGCAGCCCCTACATCCAGTCCCACTGATGCTGTAGATTACCCAATCCATCAAGTATTAAGAAAAATCAAAAATTTTGAAGATATTCCTACCTTTAAGATTCGACAAGAATTTAATCGGTCAGAATCCCCTATAACCCAAGCAACCGTGTTTGTTGATCAAGAATTTACAGGAGATGATTCCGTTGCAGCTGAACGCTCAACCTACCATTTCGAACTTCAGCATGGCGCGTGGAAAGAAATCAATAAAGAAGATTCTTGGCGCTGTGTGCGAGGAAAAAACACCACGAAGTTTCAAACACAACTTTGCCCATAAGCACCTCACTGACAGCAATAAAAAAAACGTGGACTCAGCCACGTTTTTTTATTCAGGGTTTGGACAATAGGTTAAGCTAAGGCTGCAACCACAGCAGCGCCCATTTCTGCTGTGCCCACTTTGGTCATACCATTCGACATAATATCTGCGGTACGTAAACCTTGATCTAAGACACGACCCACTGCATCTTCAATGGCTTTGGCCGCCGCTTCTTCACGGAAGGTATAACGCAGCATCATCGCCACCGATAAAATGGTCGCCAATGGATTTGCCACATTTTGACCTGCAATGTCAGGTGCTGAACCATGACACGGCTCGTACATGCCTTTGCCATTTTCATCTAGCGAAGCAGATGGCAACATACCAATTGAACCAGTCAACATGGCAGCCTCATCCGACAAGATATCGCCAAATAAATTGCCTGTGACAATTACGTCAAACTGTTTTGGCGCACGAACCAATTGCATTGCAGCGTTGTCTACATACATATGTGACAATTGAATATCTGGATATTCAGCAGCTTTTAAATCAGTTACGGTTTGCTTCCAAAGTTCAGTCACTTCAAGCACATTGGCTTTATCGACAGAACAAACTTTTCCACCACGTAAACCTGCAAGTTCAAACGCAACTTTAGCAATGCGTTTAATTTCAGATTCGCTATAAACGTCGGTGTTAAAGCCTTGTTTTTCGCCATTTTCCAATTCACGAATACCGCGCGGTTGGCCAAAGTAAATCCCACCAGTCAGTTCACGTACAATTAAAATATCTAAGCCTGCAACCACTTCTGGTTTTAAACTAGACGCATCTGCCAATTGTGGGTATAAAATTGCTGGGCGCAAGTTCGCAAACAAATTCAACTCACTGCGAATTTTTAATAAACCACGTTCAGGGCGAATTGAACGTTCAATCGTATCCCATTTTGGCCCGCCCACTGCGCCCAATAAAATAGCATCGGCTTGCTTGGCTTGCTTTGAAGTCACTTCAGGATAAGGCGCACCATGTGCATCAATTGCCGCACCGCCCAATAAACCATGTTCCCATGTGAGTTCAAGCTGATACTGTTGATTCACCGCAGCCAAGACGGTTTCTGCGGCTGCAATAATTTCTGGGCCAATTCCATCACCCGCCAAAATTAAGATTTGCTTTGACATATTTTTTTCCATGATAATTCTAGATCGTCAGACCTATACAGCGAAACTACAACGCGTTGTGGACTTCTACAAATTCACCGAGTCCAGTTAATACATTATAAGGTTTACAAAAATGGCGTACTGGACGTTCATTTTCAAGCAACACCACGCACAAAGGATCTGGCGCAGACACATTTAATAAGCTGCCCGAACTGGTTTTGGTTCGGTTGCGATACATTTTGAATGTATAGCTATGATTCGCTCTGAAATTATGAATGACACTAATTTCTTCTGCGCGCGCTTTGGTGATTGGATAAAAACGAATCACCACTTCATGTTGCTGATCGGGCACAGTCAAATACAGTGCATTGGCATAACCTGTGGTTTTGCCATTTAAGCGCACATAGCCTTTTTTAATGGCTTCATGGCTGACTAAATGCGTAACCTCATCAACAATGGGGATTTGATCAAAGCGCTCAAACTCACAATCGTCAGTGCCGCTACAATAAATTTTTACACTGGCCTGCTGTTGTGGCGGCGCAATATATTTAATCGCAATCGTATCTACTGCTTGGTGTGTGTGTTGGCATGCGCTTAATAAGCCCGCGCACATGGCCAACACAACATTTCGACCGATTTTATTTCGCATATGAACAGTCAAACTTATGCCCCATTGCAGATTAAATTCATCATGAATAATCTAGCATGTTAGCAATTGTTAAGCGATCACGCTATGTGCAATCGCATATTCGTACAATGGCTTAAAGTGACTTAAACACCCACGGACGACTCAACTGTGTTTTTGCTTCATATTCACGAATTAAATCAGCATCTTGCAAGGTTAAACCAATATCATCTAAACCATTTAACAAGCAATGTTTACGAAATGGATCAACTTCAAATTTAAAAACACTGCCTGTGGGGGTACGCACTTCTTGTGCAGCTAAATCCACAGTCAATTGATAACCTTCCGTTGCCACGCATTCTTTGAATAACTGATCGACTTCAGCTTCAGTTAAAATTACAGGCAACATGCCGTTTTTAAATGAGTTATTAAAGAAAATATCGGCATAACTTGGTGCAATCACCGTACGAAAACCGTATTCATTCAATGCCCAAGGCGCATGTTCACGACTTGAACCACAACCAAAGTTACTGCGAGCCAATAAAATGCTCGAACCTTGATAACGCGGTTGGTTCAATACAAAATCTGGATTTTTAGGACGTTTGCTAATGTCTTGCCCTAAATAACCTTCATCTAAATAACGTAATTCATCAAATAAATTATCACCAAAGCCAGTACGTTTAATCGACTTTAAAAACTGTTTTGGAATAATTAAATCGGTGTCGACATTGGCACGGTCTAAAGGTGCCACAATGCCTTGTTCAACTGTATATTTTTTCATAATAAAAACCTTTTGTGCTTAAGCCTGACCGCACTCTAAACGCGGCACAACTAACGTATCTTGTTCAGCATCTTTAATCCATTGTTGAAAATCTGGATCATGATAAAATGTATTGACATAGGACTGCATGATGGGCGAAATATTCACGGCATAGGCACGTAAACGAATCACAACGGGTGCAAACATCGCATCGGCAATACTAAATTTCCCGAACAACCATTCACCGTTGGCTTGATATTGACCACGTAATTCAGTCCAAATTTGCTCAATACGTGCTAAATCTTGTTGAGCTGCATCACTTAAGGCAATGGTGCGTTGTTTCGCACGTACATTCATGCCCATTTCATTGCGCATAGCAACAAAACCACTGTGCATTTCAGCAACAACTGAGCGTGCAATCGCACGTGTCGCTTGATCTTCAGGCCAAAGCTGCGGTGCTAACTCGGCCAAATACTCACAAATTGCCAATGAATCCCAAATTTTCAAATCATCATGAACCCATACTGGAACTTTACCCGATGGAGATACAGCTAAAATATGCTGCTTTGTATTGGGCTGATCAAAATCAATTACGACTTCTTGAAATGCAATCTGTGCTTTTTTAGCTGCAAGCCACGGACGTAAAGACCATGAAGAATAGTTTTTCGTCCCTAAATACAATGTTGCTGTCATTAGAAATGTCTCACATCAACAAAATGACCGGCAATTGCCGCAGCTGCTGCCATGGCTGGGCTGACCAAATGCGTGCGCCCACCATTACCCTGACGACCTTCAAAGTTACGGTTTGAGGTTGAAGCACAATGCTCACCCGGCTGTAACTTGTCAGCGTTCATTGCTAAACACATTGAACAACCCGGCTCACGCCACTCAAACCCTGCCGCAACAAAAATTTGATCTAAGCCTTCCGCTTCCGCTTGTTGTTTTACTAAGCCTGAACCCGGAACAATCATGGCTTGCTTAACCGTGGTCGCAACTTTACGCCCTTTAATCACTTCGGCTGCAGCACGAATATCTTCAATGCGCGAATTGGTACATGAACCAATAAACACACGATCAATTTGAATCTCTGCCAAGGCTTGTCCAGCATTTAAACCCATGTATTGATAAGCACGGGTCCAGTCATTGCGCTGTACTTCATCTTTGGCTTGTTCTAAAGTTGGTACGGCTTGCGATACCGGAATCACCATTTCAGGTGAAGTTCCCCAAGACACTTGCGGTTCAATCTCTGCGCCATTTAATACAACCACGGTATCGAAATGCGCATCTTCATCTGAATGCAAAGTATTCCAATATTCAACTGCGGCATCCCAATCTGCACCGGTTGGCGCATACGGACGACCATTAACATACTCAATGGTTTTATCATCTACAGCCACCAAGCCGACACGTGCACCCGCTTCAATCGCCATATTACATACTGTCATACGGCCTTCAATCGACATATCTCGGAAGACTTGACCGCCAAATTCAATGGCATGTCCTGTGCCGCCGGCTGTGCCGATTTTTCCAATAATGGCTAACACCACATCTTTAGAAGTAACGCCTTTGCCCAATGTGCCATCCACACGTACCAACATGTTTTTCATTTTCTTTTGCACTAAGCATTGGGTTGCCAATACATGCTCAACTTCAGAGGTACCAATGCCATGCGCCAAGCAACCAAACGCACCATGAGTTGCAGTGTGTGAATCGCCACAAACCACGGTCATGCCCGGCAAAGTTAAACCTTGTTCTGGGCCAACCACATGCGCAATCCCTTGGCGGACGTCATTAATATCGAACTGCATCACGTTAAATGTTTTGCAGTTGTCATCTAAGGTTTGGACTTGAATACGGGATGTGTCATCTTCAATGCCTGAAATCCCTTGTTCACGTTCTTTTTTTGAAGTTGGAACGTTGTGATCTGGCGTTGCAATATTGGCACTTAAACGCCAAGGTTGACGATTGGCAAGTTGCAATCCTTCAAATGCTTGAGGACTGGTCACTTCATGTAATAAATGACGGTCGATATAAATTAAGCTTGAGCCGTCATCGCGTTGTTTTACTAAGTGATCATCCCACAATTTGTCATACAACGTTTTTGCATTTTGGGTTTTGCCTGCCATGTCGTCGCTCTCCGTCGTGCTTGCCATTGGACTGGGTATTGAATTCGTTAAAAAGATTATAACGCGCTTAAAATATAAAACTAATTTATCATTTTTATGAATTAAAAAACTTATAGGAATACTTAATAGTATTCATTCCTATGCCTATTGGCATTATTTTAACACGCGATGCCGCGGCAAATGCGATTCAATTGTTGAGCAATCCATCATTTATACAACAAGCAAATCATCCTCATCGATAAAAACATTTTTACAGATTAAATGATAATGGTTATCATTTTATTTAATTTCATCTCAGGATCGCGCGATGGTTCATATGCGACATTTTATACAGCGCAATCAACGAATTTTCAAAAAAACTTTAAGCTATTATTTTATGCATATTAGCGTGGCCATGCTGGTCGCCTACTTTGTGACAGGCAATTTTTGGATGGCAGTCACGTTAAGTTTACTCGAACCCACAGTACAAGCATTCGCATTTTTTATTCACGAAAAAATTTGGATGGCAAAGGATAAAAAACATAACGCCAGTTTAATTAAACACGAATAATTTGCAGCTTATTTCTTTTGGCGACTACAATACAGCTTGCTGAAGGCTCTAATCTTCACTGATATTCTTGGTTAATTTAGGATTTTAAATATGAATCTTGCTGCGTTCGAAGCATTTATAAAAGTAATGGAAACCGGTTCTATTTCTTTGGCAGCAGATCAACTGTTTATTACTCAGCCCGCTGTGACCAAGCGTATTCACAGCCTAGAAGAATATTTTGGGGCGACTTTATTTGAAGCGGCAGGTCGAGGCATCCAACCCACGCACACCGCGCACATGCTATTGCCAAAAATTAAAACGTGGATGAACGAGTTGAGCGATATGCATCACACGCTCAGCCATCAACAAGAAAAGGTACAGGGACGATTAAAAATTGGCACCAGTCACCATTTAGGCTTGCACTACTTACCGCAATATTTAAAGCAATATGTACAAGAATATCCTAAAGTTACCTTAGATGTGCATTTTGTCGACTCAGAACAAGCGCATGAACAAGTGTTGGCTGGCGACTTAGAATTTGCATTCTTAACACTCCCACCTATTGGCGATGAGCGCTTGGAATACCAAAAAATTTGGAATGATCCTTTGGTTTTTGTGGTTGCGCCCTTTCATCCCTTAGCGCAAAAACCACAACTAGAATTGGGGGATTTAATGCAGTATCCGAGTTTATTGCCTTCAGCAAAAACTTATACCAGTCAAATTACCTTGGCCGAATTTGAAAAACAGGGTTTAAAACCCAAAGTCAGCATGAGCAATAATCCTTTAGAATCGATTCGGATGTTGGTATCGATTGGATTGGGCTGGTCGGTATTGCCTAAAACCTTGGTCAATCAAGATTTAAGTATTTTAGATTTAGACTTACAACTTGAACGTGAACTGGGTATGGTGTGGCATCCTGCACGAACACAATCGCGTGCCATGCAGGCATTAATTGATTTAATGATGCCATCGGCTTGAGGGCAGTGAAAAATCGTTTAAATTGACCAATCTTGAATTGCCCAGCCTTGTTGTTGGGCTAAGTCGGCTAAGCGCTCATCGGGGTTGACCGCAATGGCATGATCCGCATATTCCAATAAAAAGCGATCGTTAATGGAGTCGGAATACGCCCAAGATTCACTAACCTCGCGCCCTGCCAACCATTCATTTAAACGCAACAATTTTCCATTTTGATAACACGGCACGCCCGCCACTTTTCCTGTGTAGATGCCATCTTTCATTTCAGCATTGGTGGCAATCACATCATCAATACCAAAAGCTTTAAAAATGGGTACGGTGATAAAATCGCTAGTTGCGGTAATCCCCACCAATTGATGCCCCAACGCTTTATGATGTTGTATCGCCTTAAATCCTTCAGGGCGCATTTGTGGGCGAATCACCTTTTGCATAAATACATCGTGCAACGCCTTCAAGCGCTCGATTGAATTTTGGGTCAGAAATTCAAATACAAATTCGTTATATGCAATTGGGTTCAATTGTCCGGCTTTGTAATCTTCATAAAACTGATCGTTCATTTGGCGATGACGCACAGCATCGACCAAACCTTCATTGACTAAAAATTCACCCCAAGAATGGTCTGAATCGGTATTTAACAGGGTGTGATCTAGATCAAATAAAGCCAATTTCATGAAAATTCTCGTTCAAACTGAAAATAAAGAAAAAAAATGTAAATCTGTTCCCGCTAATGGCAAGAAATTCGTTAAGATCATAGCAATTTTTAACAATATTCTTCGCTCTTTTTTTGTGTTGGACGAACAAAATTTATAAGTCCCCAAAATCAAAGACACAAAGATCAACAATTTTAGGTAGCCAAATGATCGATTCTGAAGGTTTCCGACCCAATGTCGGGATCATTTTGGCAAACGATAATGGACAGGTTTTATGGGCAAAACGCATTGGTCACAATGCTTGGCAGTTTCCGCAAGGAGGCATCCAATACGGTGAAACACCAGAACAGGCGCTGTTCCGAGAACTCAAAGAAGAGATCGGTCTATCGCCTGAACATGTCCAAATTGTTGCGCAAACCACAGGTTGGTTGCGTTATCGTTTGCCAAACCGATACATCCGCTCTGGAAGTGAGCCGGTATGTATTGGCCAAAAGCAAAAATGGTTTTTACTCCAGTTAATGGCGTCACCGCAGCACATTCGACTGGATTTATCTGATCCGCCCGAGTTTGACCAATGGCAATGGGTAAGCTATTGGTATCCACTGGGTCAAGTGGTTAATTTTAAAAGAGATGTTTATCGCAGAGCCATGCGTGAATTGTGCCCTTATTTACCCGCGTAGAAACTTTCTGCAAAAAGACAGTTTTAGTGAATGATTTTCGTAGCGGGTACTGCTATAAGTGAAGTTCAAAAATGTAAATAAAATGCTTGGGAGTATGCATTTATGTCGAACATGCAGTTAGACACCCTCAGACGGATTGTACAAGAAATCAATGCGTCTGCGAGTTTGCATGAGTCTTTAGACATCATGGTCAATCAGGTTTCTGAGGCGATGGATGTCGATGTATGTTCGATTTATTTACTCGACGAACGTAATCAACGCTATATTTTAATGGCCACCAAAGGCTTAAATGCTGAAGCAGTCGGCACGGTTTCTTTACATTTAGGCGAAGGTCTGGTCGGTTTGGTCGGCCAACGCGAAGAAATTGTCAACTTAGACAACGCAGCGCAACACGAACGTTATGCCTATTTCCCCGAAACTGGTGAAGAAGTCTACAACTCATTTCTTGGCGTGCCTGTGATGTACAGACGCAAAGTGATGGGCGTGTTGGTGGTTCAAAATCAAGAACCGCAAGATTTCAGTGAGGCTGCCGAATCGTTTTTAGTGACTTTGTGCGCACAGTTGTCAGGTGTCATTGCTCACGCGCATGCGGTGGGCAATATCGAAGTTTTTCGTAAGCCGAACAGCTTGTCTAACTACAAAACCTATCAAGGTGTGGCCGGTTCAGGTGGCATCGCGCTGGGTCGTGCCGTGGTGCTGTATCCTCCGGCAGATTTAGCCGCCGTTCCCGACCGCGATGCAGAAGATATCAGCGAAGAGCTTGAACTGCTCGATCATGCCATTTCAAACGTTCGCGAAGAAATTCAATCGCTCGATGACAAAATGCAAGATGCATTGATGTCGGAAGAACGCGCACTGTTTAGCGTCTTTTTACGCATGCTCGATGAAAATGCGTTACCTGCGGAAATTAAAGAAATTATTCGTGAAGGTCATTGGGCGCAAGGTGCGGTTCGCCGTGTACTCGACAAACACATCGCCTTATTTGCCCAAATGGAAGATGATTATTTACGTGAGCGGGTGTCAGATTTAAAAGACCTCGGTCGCCGAATTTTAGCGTCTTTACAAGAAGCCGACTCGGGACACCGAGAACTCAGTTCAGAGAGTATTTTAATTGGTGAAGAAATTAGCACCGCCGCCTTGGTTGAACTGCCTGTCGATAAAATTGCAGCCATTGTGACCACCGAAGGCGCTGCCAATTCACACATGGTGATTGTAGCGCGTGCGCTGGGCATTCCAACCGTGGTTGGCGTAACTGAATTACCGATTACCAGCCTTGACGATGTCGAGATGATTGTCGATGCCTACCAAGGTCGGGTATTTATTCATCCACCACGCCGATTGCGTCAGCGCTATAAAGAAATTCAAAAAGAAGAAGAGCAAATCGCCAAAGATTTAAAACAATACGAAACCAAAGATGCCATTACCCCCGATGGTATTATCGTCAAATTGTTTGTGAATACTGGGCTAATGATTGACGTGGTGCGTGGCGTACAGCGTGGCGCAAAAGGTGTTGGGCTGTATCGCAGTGAAATTCCTTTTATGTTGCGTGACCGCTTTCCGGGTGAAGAAGAACAACGCGCCATTTACCGCCAACAACTGAGTCACTTTGCCAATAAGCCTGTCACCATGCGTACCTTAGATATTGGTGCAGACAAAGACTTGCCATATTTTAGTATTGAAGAAGAAAATTCTGCGCTGGGGTGGCGTGGTTTACGGTTTACTCTTGACCATCCCGAAATTTTTTCTTCGCAAATTCGCGCCATGCTAAAAGCCAGCATTGGCTTAAATAACTTGCATATTTTGTTGCCAATGGTCACAAGCGTCAGCGAAGTTGAAGAAGTTTTATATTTGCTGGAACGCGATTGGGTTGCCGTACAGGAAGAAGAACAAGTCAAAATTAATAAACCCAAAATTGGGATTATGGTTGAAGTTCCGAGCGTGCTGCTGCAAATTGATGAATTTGCGCCTTTGGTCGATTTTTTCTCGGTCGGTTCCAACGATTTAATTCAATATTTACTGGCGGTTGACCGAAATAACCCACGGGTTTCCAGTGTTTATTCACATTTTCATCCATCGGTACTGCGCTCATTACAAAAGCTAGTTTACGACTGCCACCGTAACGAACGACCGGTCAGTATTTGTGGTGAAATGGCTGGTGATCCGCTGTCTGCTGTTTTACTGATGGCGATGGGATTCAATACCTTATCGATGAGTTCAAGCAATATTTTACGTGTGCGTAAAGCAATTTGCTTAACCCCAATGAGCGATGCGCTCGAACTGCTAGACCATGTACTGCACTTAAATAATCCATTACTGGTAAAAAGCTGGCTCGAATATTATTTTAAAACGCACGGTTTAGGCGATATGGTTAAAAGCAATCGTATTGTAACCGCTTAACGACTGTAACAACTTAGGCGCACACCAGTGCCATAAAAAAAGAGCGATCTTCTAAAGAATATCGCTCTTTTTTGTGCTTCATTTTGCCGCGTTTATCGGCTTTTTTCCGATCTTCAAACACATGACTGCGTTGGAATTCATGCATATGTTTAGCTACAAAATTATGTAGCACCAATTCTTTGCTTTGCTTGGTTTTGGCCATGTAATTTACCTATAAAAAATAATTGACCCAAATGATCTAGCGGTGCATAAATTGTACGCTGTTTATCAAAACTTTCAAGCCCAATAATCGCAAAAACAAATTAAAATAAGAAAATTAATCTATTTTACATATTTAATATTCTTTCCTAAGCTTTATTCGACGATTCAATTTGTATGATATTCAGCGTGTAATTTGGTCACATCGCAGTACTTTTAAACCTCAAAAATTGGTCAATAGCAGCCTTTTCAGTTTTTACAAATGAGTACTATCTTGTGTATTAAATTGCGATTAGTGTCTTATAGATAACGTAAATTTCCATCGTTTACGCATATCCATAAGACAAAAAACAATGGAGACAAAAATGACACAAGAACCGAAAAAGTGTCCCTTCACCCACCTAACAACTGATGCTGGTGCACCCGTCGTGGACAACCAGAACAGTATGACGGCAGGTGCACGTGGTCCACTCCTCGCACAAGACCTATGGCTGAATGAAAAACTTGCCAATTTTGTACGCGAAGTCATTCCAGAACGCCGTATGCATGCCAAAGGCTCTGGTGCTTTTGGCACATTTACCGTAACACATGATATTACAGCCTTTACCCGCGCTAAAATTTTTAGTGAAATTGGCAAAAAGACTGAACTTTTTGCACGATTCTCAACCGTTGCAGGCGAACGTGGTGCGGCGGATGCAGAACGAGATATTCGTGGTTTTGCCTTAAAATTTTACACCGAAGAAGGCAACTGGGATTTAGTCGGGAATAACACCCCTGTTTTTTTCTTGCGTGACCCGCGCAAATTTCCAGATTTAAACAAAGCGGTGAAACGCGACCCTAAAACCAATACACGCAGCGCCACCAACAACTGGGATTTTTGGACGCTCTTACCTGAAGCCTTACACCAAGTCACCATTGTTATGTCTGACCGTGGTATACCCGATGGTTATCGTCATATGCATGGTTTTGGTAGCCACACCTATAGCTTTATCAATGCCAACAACGAACGTTTCTGGGTCAAATTCCACTTCCGCACCCAACAAGGCATTAAAAACCTAACCGATGCAGAAGCAGAGGCGATTGTGGCCAAAGATCGTGAAAGCTCACAAACCGATTTGTTTGATGCCATTGAACGTAAAGACTATCCAAAATGGACGTTACAGGTTCAAATTATGCCTGAAACAGATGCTGAAAAAGTGCCATATCATCCCTTTGATTTAACCAAAGTCTGGCCACATGCAGATTATCCATTAATTGATGTGGGTGAGTTTGAGCTGAATCGTAATCCAGAGAACTACTTTCAAGATGTCGAACAAGCCACCTTCGCACCAAGCAATCTAGTACCTGGGATTAGTTACTCACCAGACCGCATGCTGCAAGCACGTTTGGTCAATTATGCCGATGCGGCACGCTACCGTGTAGGCGTGAATCACACGCAAATTCCAGTTAATGCACCGCGTTGCCCTGTGCATAGTAACCGCCGCGATGGTCAAGGACGTTTAGATGGTAACTATGGTGCTTTGCCACATTACGAGCCCAACAGCTTTCATCAATGGCAAGAACAACCGGAGTATCGTGAACCGCCACTTAAAATTACTGGCGATGCCGACTTTTGGGATTATCGTGAAGATGATGCCGACTATTTTAGCCAACCGCGGGCTTTATTCCAGCTTATGACAAGCGCACAACAAGAAGCATTATTTAACAATACTGCCGCCGCCATGGGCGATGCTCTTGATTTCATTAAATATCGCCATATTCGCAACTGTTATGCGTGTGATCCGGCTTATGGTGAAGGTGTCGCTCAAGCACTAGGCATGAGCGTAGCAGATGCTCAAGCCGCACGAGCCAAAGACCCTGCATTGGGTTTACCAAGTTTGCTCTAATCTCGCTTTAAACTAAAGAAGCCACAATATTGTGGCTTTTTTTACATCAGCTTTAAACGCTTAAACGGCGCCCTTCATGAATACAATAAAATGGATTCATTAATTTCGATGAATTTTTCATGCTGTCTTCTAAGGCCTGCTCAGGTGCATCGCGACTTTCATCGGTTAATTGAAAGGTCCGATAATGAATGGCAATCGAGCGCTGTGCATGTAAATCCATATGGGCTTTAAATGCCTCTTGTGGATTCATATGCACATATTGCATTAAATTTCTAGGTTCATAAGCACCAATCGGTAACAGTGCAAAGCGTGGTGCACCGAATCGCGCATGAATTTCTTTAAAATGATTGGCATAGGCCGTATCACCCGCAAAAAAACCATATTGCGACCCTAGCTTCAAGCAAAAACTTCCCCAAAGCGCCATATTTTGATCTCTTAAACCGCGTCCAGAACCATGTTGCGCTGGCGTATAAACAATTTCAAAGCCATGCAAATGTGCGGCTTGCCACCAATCTAATTCCACCACGTTCCATGTTTTCGGCAAGTAGGTTTTATTGCCTAACCCGGTATAAATCGGCATCGCAAATTTTTTGTGTAGCCAAGTTAACGTGGTAATATCCATATGGTCGTAATGGTTATGGCTGAGCAAGACCGCATGAATATGTGGTAACTGCTCTAAGGCAATGCCTGCGGGGCAAGCACGTCTAGGTCCAACGCCCTGCTTTGGCCCTGCATACTCGGCCCAAACGGGGTCGGTTAAAAAATTATATGGGCCAATTTGAATGAGTGTGGTGGCATGTCCGACAAACCACACGCGCCAATCGTTTAAATCTGCGTTCGGGCGATTTTGCGGAATTTCGTGGGCAAAATTTTGAAATCGTTCAAATTCTTGCTGGCGGTCGACTTGCCAAGTCGAACTTTTACGAGCCATCATCCACTTAAATAGGTTCCATGTGAAACCTTGTGGTTTATTTGATGCTGCATTATGAAACTTTCCATCACTAAATTGTGGGGAAAATACAAAACTGCCTTTGGGTTGATGAAGAACATGCATCCAACAATTTTTTGTTGGCAGCTCATAATGTAATGTGGTTTTGTTCTGATCCATATACCAATAATATCTTCAGTGGAATCTTAAGATTTTTAAAGCCAAAATAATGCCATCTACTTTGACCATAACGCATGCATGTTGTGATTTAAACATAATATCGTTGTGCCAATATGACGAAAAACCATAAGAAAAGCATCTTAGATTACGTAATTTTTTTTAATTGTGTGTCTTTACAAGTTTATCTATGTTTTTGCACGCCGTGCATATAAAGTTTAGATTATACTGAGCACTCTATGAATATTACGTTTTTGTTGGATTGGTTGAATGGAACTGCGCCATCTTCGATATTTTATAACTGTTGCTGAAGAACTTAACTTTAGTCGTGCAGCACTCAAACTATACACCGCCCAACCTTCACTTAGTCAACAAATCAAAGACTTAGAAGAAGAAATTGGGGTAAGATTACTCAACCGAACCAAACGTAAAGTTGAACTGACCGAAGAAGGTGCTGTTTTTTTAGAACACGCGCGCTTAACCTTAATGCAAGCAGAAAAAGCCGTGCAGTTGGCGCGCCAAGTGCATTTTAGAAAACAACAAAATTTGAAGATTGGCTTTATTGCCACCACCGAAGTTTATGTTTTTCCTAAAGTGATGCCGAAACTGCGCATTCAAACGCCCGACATTCATGTGGAGCTTGAGCAACTGCACGATCAAGACCAAAGTCGCGCGTTAAAACGCGGTGATTTCGATGTCATTTTTTCGCGTGAAAACTTAAATGATGATGAATTGATTAGCCAAGTGGTCTTGCAAGATTCGCTTGAAGTGATTCTCCCGAAACATCATCCGCTGGCGAATTTACAACGCATTCCGCTAGAAGAGCTGCAACAACAAACCTTAATTATGGTGAATATTCCGGCGCATGCAGTCCTGAATCAAACCATTTTGCAATTTTTAGAGCGCAATAATCTGCATCCCAAAATCAATAAAAAATATGACAACTTAGTGGAAGCCATTAGCGACATTAAAAATGGCGCAGGTTACACCATTCTTCCGCAATATCTTGATCCGTTTATCGAGCTTGATCAAATGAGCGTACGTCAGCTCAATTGTGATTTGCCAACGTTGCATTTATATGTGAGTTATCGTCAGCAAAACAACAATATTGCGGTTGAAAAGTTTTTGTCTGTGGTGGCGCAGCAACTTAATTTAAAACTAAATAACCAAAAAAATGGGCTGTTTTAGCCCATTTTTTCGATTTAAAGCGCTTGGCTTAAATAGCGATGCAAGCCCTCAACATTATCGGCAATCATTTGCGGCTGATATTGCTGTAAGGTGGCAATTGAATGCACGCCATAGCTGACGCCTATTCGTGGCATGGCAATGTTCTGCGCCATTTCTAAGTCGTAGCTGGTATCACCAATCATCATTGCATTGTGCACAGATACCTGCGTGTGCGCTAAAATTTCCTGCAACATTAAGGGATGTGGCTTCGATTTGGTTTCACTTGCAGCACGAGTAATATCAAATAAATTCTGACTGCCAGTTTTGGCCAAAACGCGGTCTAAACCACGGCGACTTTTTCCGGTAGCCACTGCCAATTTAAAACCTTGCTGTTTTAAATCGTGTAGCATATCGGCCACGCCTTCAAACCATTGGTCGTGCTGCGAATTTTCCACATAATGGCTGGCGTACGCATCTAAAATAACAGAATGCAATTCGGGCACTTGTGGAAATAAAGTTTGCATTACTTCTGGCAACCCTAAACCAATAATGCTTTTGGCCGCATCTTCAGTTAATGGCTGCTGCGCTTGTTCTGCTGCAAAAAGTAGACTTTTCACAATTTGCCCAACCGAATTAAATAAAGTGCCATCCCAATCAAAAATCAACAATTGTGTTTGTGTGTGATTCATTAACTCAACTCAGCAATCAACTGTTGCATATCTTCAGGCAATGCCGCTTCAATGGTTGGATAATCAGGTATCTCTAAACGCATGGCATGTAAACACAAACGACGCGCTTCAGGGCCATGATAAACCGTGGTATGTCCATATTTGTCATCGCCAATTAAAGGATGACCAATACTCAACCCATGCACACGAATTTGATGCGTGCGCCCAGACAAAGGCGAAGCATGCACCAAAGTGGCCGTTTTAAAGCGTTTCACCACTTTCCATTCGGTTTGGCTAGGCTTGCCTTCTTTGGAGACACGTACGCGACGTTCACCATTCGACAATTCATAACGATGTAACGGTGCATCAATCAATTGTTTGTCTAAACTGACTTGGCCTTTAACAATGGCCGCATAGGTTTTACGAATTTTATGTTCACGCAGCAAATCTTGCAGATGTTTAAGCGTACTGCGTTTTTTACTAATCATCACCAAACCTGACGTATCACGGTCAATGCGATGAATCAGTTCTAAATATTTTTTCCCCGTTGCCGCACGCAAAGCTTCAATTAAGCCATACGCCACGCCGCTACCGCCATGCACGGCAATGCCAGAGGGCTTATTAATCACCAATAACCCTTCATCTTCATACACCACACGGCTTAACAGACTTTTTGCCACTGTGTCACTCACGGGCACAGCGCTGTCATCTTTTTGCTCGTAACGAATTGGAGCAACACGAATTTGATCGCCAATATTTAAGCGCGTTTCTGCTTTAATTCTTTTTTTATTGACCCGCACTTGCCCTTCACGAATCAGACGATAAATACGGCTTTTCGGTACGCCTTTTAAACGACTAAATAAAAAATTGTCGATTCGTTGCTCTGCTTGATGCTCATCGACATCGAACCATGTCACATTTTGCCACTGTTGGTTGCTATTCATACAACTTGTTCAACCTTAAATTTGAATGATTTGGGCGAAATTTAACCATTTAACCCTATTTTTTCACAATAATCTTCTATTTAGCCCATAGGCAGATGCCACAAGGTTTGATATAGTCAGCGCACGGATACCGCCGTGAGTGCGCAAATTATCAGCCAATTCAAAATCATGAATGGTACAAATGATGATTCTTCACACTAAGCTCGGAAAGGTCCCAAAAGAATATGCCGACGCCGAAGGCTTATTATATCGGCAAATTTGTAAGCTGTTGCGTAAATTTGTACTTTTAGCTGCAAAACAGCTTACCCCAAAAAGATGTTGCCAGTTTAGGCTGGCTTATTAAATGTAAACTGAAACACATCGAACAAGTCTTTCCTGACGACATTTTCAGGCAGAAGCACAAGATGTATTGGAGCTGTAGCGCTCAGAACTCGAGATGATGAACATTCCGTTTCGAACGCTGTTAAAAACTGCTGCACAAAACACATCCCCAATACACTGTTCTCGCCGTAGCCCCTCAGGTGACGTTTGTCTGGTAAGGATTTAAAGCGCTGTTGTAAATTGAATCAAGTATCCAAAAACCAACGTTTACGTTGGAACCTAAATAATATATGCAAAGATGCATATAGCATTGTTTTGTCTTACTTGAGATTTGCAGCGCAATAATGGACTTGTCGTTGTGCTTCAACGATTAGGTATTACACCCATGAAACGTATGCTGATTAATGCAACACATGCTGAAGAAGTTCGTGTTGCACTTATCACAGGTCAACGCCTTTACGACTTTGACCTTGAGAACCGTACCCGCGAACAAAAAAAATCAAATATTTATAAAGGTCATGTCACCCGCGTTGAACCCTCTTTAGAAGCCGTTTTTGTTGAATATGGCGCACAGCGTCAAGGCTTTTTATCGATGCGTGAAATTGCACGTAGCTATTTTAATGCCGACACACGCGAAACCACCAATATTCGCGACTTAATCAGCGAAGGCACAGAACTTCTTGTGCAAGTTGAAAAAGAAGAGCGTGGCAATAAAGGTGCTGCCCTTTCAACGTATATTTCACTGGCTGGTCGTTATTTGGTGCTTATGCCAAACAACCCTAAAGGTGGCGGGATTAGTCGTCAAATTTCGGGTTCAGTGCGTGAAGAACTCAAAGAAATGTTGGCGTCGTTAAATATTCCGCGTGGCATGAGCGTGATTGTTCGTACCGCAGGCATTGGACGTAGCCAAGAAGAGCTACAACTTGACTTACAACATTTGCTTGACCTTTGGGCACAAATCCAAAACAGCGCAAGCACTGGCCCATCGCCAATGTTAGTGCATCAAGAAGCTGGTGTAGTTACCCGCGCCATTCGTGATTATTTACGTGACGATGTCGCTGAAATTTTAATTGATAGCGAACAAGCCTTTAATGAAGCCTATAACTTTGTTAAAGCGGTTATGCCAAATCAACTCGACAAGCTCAAAACCTACACCTTAAATGAACCATTGTTTGCACATTTTGGGATTGAAAGCCAAATCCAGACGGCTTATGAACGTGAAGTGAAATTGCCTTCGGGTGGTTCAATTGTGATTGACCAAACTGAAGCTTTAGTTTCAATTGATATTAACTCGGCCAAATCGACTCGTGGTCACGATGTTGAAGAAACTGCATTAAATACCAACCTTGAAGCAGCTGAAGAAATTGCTCGCCAACTTCGTTTACGCGATATCGGTGGTTTGGTGGTGATCGACTTCATCGATATGACCAAAGAACGCAATCAGCGAATGGTTGAAGCCAAACTACGTGAAGCAACTCAAAGTGACCGTGCGCGGATTCAATTTGGTCAGTTGTCGCGTTTTGGCTTAATGGAAATGAGTCGCCAACGCTTACGCCCTTCTTTAGAAGAAGCAACTGGCTATGTTTGCCCACGTTGTCATGGCACAGGCATGGTTCGTGATGTGCGTTCGTTGTCTTTATCGATTATGCGTAAAGTTGAAGAAATTGCTTTACGTGAGCGTCATGGTGAAGTGCAAATTGAAGTACCTGTTGAAATTGCAGCCTTCTTACTGAACGAAAAACGCCACAGCTTAGTTTATCTTGAGCAAACTTCGAATGTGCGTGTGACAGTGTTGCCACATCCTCATTTAGAAACACCACATTACGAAATTCAATATAACCCTGAAGGCTTCGCGCCAAGTAGTTATGAACGTACTGAAGCAACACGTTCAAGCGAAAAAGAATTGGGTTATGAATCTTCTGAATGGCATCTTGAAGATCAAGAAACCCCAGCGATTCCTGTGAATCGTCAGAAAAAAGCTGCGCCTGTTGCCGAAAAAGTGGTTGCAACACAAACCACAGCAGCGCCTGCGCCAGCGGCAAAACCAGTAGCTTCAAACAGCCCATGTGCATGGCTTGAGAACTTATTTGTTCAAAAACAAGCACACACCATTGACCAATCACGTAGCGCAAACAATGCTGCTGCCGCAATTGAACAAATGGTGAACAATGGTGCAGTTAGTCGTGGTCAGTTTGGTCAAGTACCTGCTGCTATTCCGGCAACCCAACCACAGATGGTTGAAGCTGCACCAGCGCAACACAACAACAATAATGCTTACTTGTCGCCATCTTCAGTGGCAGTGAAGCAAGAAAAGCGTGAAGAACGTGACGATAAAAACCATCGTCAAAATAAAAAGCGTAGCAACAAGCAACACCACAAAGAAAATCGTGATTCGCAACAGCAACCTGAACAAAACCATCAGGTACACGAAGAAGTGGTGCAGTTGTCACGCCATGAAATGCGTGAGCTGAAACGCCAACAAAAGCGTCAGCAAGAACCACAGCATGCAGAGCAAACACAGCACCATTCTGCTCAGCAAGAATCTGCTGCGCCCGTGCAACGTCGCGATCGTAATCAACAACGTCCGCAACGTCCAAATCGCCAGCGTGATGCAAGTGTTCTTCAACAACCGACAGAAGCACCAACTCCTGCGCCACAGGCTGCTGTAGAAGCGCCAGTTGTAGAGAAAACCACAACCACACCCGCGGTAAAAGTGGAATTGGTGGATGCACCGAACCATAGCGAAATGGCAACGGCATTAATTGTAAATGCAGACCAAGCCACACGTGAAATCGTGGCTATTACGCCAACGCGTGCAGGGAAACATCGTACGGAACGCACAACTGCTAAAACTGAAGTGCTTGCAACGCCTACTGTTGAAGCTGAAGCTACCCCTGTAGCTGCAACTGAAGTAGCCGTTGAGGTGAGTGCACCTGAAACTGTTCAGGAAAAATCTGCGCCAAAACGTGCCGCAAACGATCCACGTTCACGTCGTCGTCAAAAACACGCAGCTCAACAGGCTGTGGCACCGGTACAAGTCCGTCCAAGTCAAATTCCAAGCTTGGCGTCATATACTGTTGGCAGTTTGATTCGTCATGTTTATGGAGAAGATTGTTCGGTTTTAATTGAACAATTTGGATTAATTCCAACCTTCAATCGTGCTTTGGCAAAATTCACCACGCAATATGCGTCTGAAATTGCGCAAACAGCAAAACATGCTTCAGAAGCAGAAAAAGCACCAGTAACGCGCGATGCGGTTGTACCCACCAAAGTCACGCAAGAGTCTGAACCTGCACCTGTATTGGCATTAACACCGCCACAAGAACCACAAGTGCGTGTTGCAAATGACCCACGTGAACGCCGCCGTTTGGCTAAACTTGCCGCTGAACAAGCGCACGAACAAGCCAAAGCACAACATTTAAAAGATGAAGCGACACATAGCGAATCCGAGAATGTAGCGGTTGCAGACACTGCGGTTGTCACTGAAGCAAACTCTGACGTGGTAAATGCAGATGCAACCCCAGCAGCAGTGCAAGCTGACCTCAATATTGAGGCAACAACTGAAGCTGTTGCAGAGCAGAGCGAAAACACAGCAGTAACAAGTGATGACGCCATTGCTGATGAAACGTTAGATGCTGATGCAAAAACCGAAAAAGACAAAGATGCAGCAGATAAACCTGCTCGTCCACGTCGCCCACGTGGCCGCCCACCTAAAAAGGCGGTAACGCCGGCTGAATAATTTAGCCTGTTTTACCAAAACCGCTTTAGCTAGAAGCTAAAGCGGTTTTTTATTCATATCGAATTTTGGAGCCACCAAGCAATCACCAGCGTTCAATTCCGAGCAATTTATGCACCAAAAACCAGTTTTTGCAGTTTTTATATACAGTTAATACATAGTTTTTAATTTTTTACTTGTCATTACTGAAGATCTTGCTACAATACGCACCATCAAGACGATATGGGTCGTTAGCTCAGCTGGTAGAGCAGCGGACTTTTAATCCGTTGGTCCCGCGTTCGAATCGCGGACGACCCACCATTTATTGTTTTGACCTGCTAAGGAAATTAAGATTACCTAATAATCTTAAATAAAGTAAAACACGGTTTTACCCTTCCTGATTCAGGGTCGTTAGCTCAGCTGGTAGAGCAGCGGACTTTTAATCCGTTGGTCCCGCGTTCGAATCGCGGACGACCCACCATATATTAAAAACCCTCTTTTGAAGAGGGTTTTTTTATAACTAAAATTTCTATAAGCATTACATCATTTAACATTTAATTGGCGTGAATCACTTTAAATCTATTTAATTTCCCCCAAATTAAATTCTATAAAATACTGAAATTCACTTCCTGTTTTGGAGACGTTACATGGCTCAAGCTGGTTTATATCGTTCTAACCGACACAACATGATCGCCGGTGTAATGGGCGGTATTGCTGAACGTTTTGGTTGGAACGTCACCCTACTTCGCATTATTTTTGTGGTTGTGTCCTGTGTCAGCGCAGCCTTCCCAGGTATTTTAGTTTATCTCGTCTTGTGGCTATTGATCCCCAAAAAAACTGAACAAATCCAATATCAGCAAGGCTATGATCAACCAATTCGAACAGTCCATCCAAAAGATCGTATCAGACGCTAATCTCTAGATGATGGAATACAGTCTTTTACTTCGCTACGGTTGTCATTTATCTAATAAACAATCGTAGCTTGATGATTGATCTTAAAAGCTTGTGCTTTACTTACATCAGTCTTATCTTTATTTTAAGCTTTTAAATTTTAGTCATTCTCAGTCTGTTTAATGGATAAATGCTTTATTCTGATTTAATTCACATAGTCATGTAATTGTAGCACTTGATCTTGATATGCAGACCTTGGACAAAACTCATACCTGGGCGAACCGATGTAATCCCCAGCATTTTTGCATGCTTGCTGAACAATTTTTTTCCAAAGCCTTTGCGACCGTATCATGATGATTCAGAATAAAAAAATCACGACTCCATACGCTAAAAAAGATATTTTAAAAAGCCTTTTTCTAGCACCCATTCCATTACTATTAATTTTATTTACTCTTTTTGTTGGTTTAAATCAAAGTAAACATAGTGTCACTTGGGCGCAAATCCCCAGTATTGTATTTTTGATGCTGATCGTTTGGGGAGCTTATTGCCTACTCGTAATTCCACTTGCTTATCCAATTTCAGTAAAATTACAACAAAATAATTATCTGAATTTATGGGTTATTTTACTTACTTCACTCGTGATGGGTTTTATCGTTATGATGATCATTCAACTCACGTTTATCTACTCTTATAGTTGGATGGATTTTAAAAATCTGATCATTCACAATGAATATTATTCATTACCGCTATTCACTGGTTTTTGTTATTGGGGATTGCTTAAATTCATGGGCAAGCGGCAAATTCATAAAACCCCTATTTTGCCTGATTAAGCCTTTGCCACACCTCGCCAAAATCCTTATACTTATGAGCAATTTTTTCGCATAAATTATGGATGCACCATGAGTCGCGCCATCTCTCATATTGATACTTTTCAAGGCTTAATTCTTGCCTTACAAAACTACTGGGCTGAGCAAGGTTGTGTTATTTTACAACCTTACGATATGGAAATGGGTGCAGGTACATTCCACACTGCAACTTTCCTGCGCGCACTTGGCCCTGAAACATGGAATGCCGCCTATGTGCAACCCTCACGCCGTCCTAAAGATGGTCGTTATGGTGAAAACCCAAACCGTTTACAGCACTATTATCAGTTCCAAGTGGTACTCAAACCAAACCCAGACAACATCCAACAGTTGTATTTGGACTCGTTAAAAGCGATTGGTATTGATACCTTAACCCACGATATTCGTTTTGTAGAAGACAACTGGGAATCACCAACACTGGGCGCATGGGGCTTAGGTTGGGAAGTCTGGTTAAATGGTATGGAAGTAACTCAGTTTACCTACTTCCAACAAGTCGGTGGTGTTGAGTGCTACCCTGTCACCGGTGAAATCACCTACGGTTTAGAACGTCTTGCGATGTATTTGCAAGGGGTCGATTCGGTCTATGATTTGGTTTGGACTAAAGGTCAATTCGGTACCGTGACCTATGGCGATGTGTTCCATCAAAACGAAGTGGAACAATCAACTTATAACTTTGAATATGCCAATGTCGAAAAATTATTTGAATTGTTCGACTTTTATGAAGCTGAAGCAAGCCGCTTAATTGAAGCGAAATTACCACTTCCTGCGTATGAGCAAGTCGTGAAAGCTTCACATAGTTTTAACTTGTTGGATGCACGTGGTGCAATTTCAGTCACAGAACGTCAGCGTTATATTTTACGGGTGCGTACCCTTGCGCGTGCGATTGCACAAAGCTATGTACAAGCGCGTGCGGAACTCGGTTTCCCAATGGCTGAACCTGCGTTACGTGATGAAGTTTTGGCACAGCTCAAAGCACAAGTTGAAAGCGATGCAAAAGCGGAGAAAAACTAATGACCCAACATACCGTATTATTTGAATTGGGCTGTGAAGAACTTCCGCCTAAAAGCTTAAAAACGTTGCGTGATGCGTTACACGCAGAAACAGTAAAAGGTTTAAAAGATGCTGGTTTAAACTTTGCCTCCATCGAAGCCTATGCTGCACCACGCCGTTTAGCCCTTAAAATTGTAAATGTAGATGGCGCACAAGCCGACACACAAAAACGTTTTGATGGCCCTGCTGTGCAAGCTGCTTACGATGCCGAAGGCAAACCAACCAAAGCGCTTGAAGGCTTTATGCGTGGTCAAGGCATTACATCTGATCAAGTATCGACCTTTCAAGCCGGTAAAGTTGAAAAAGTTTGCTACTTAAAAGATGTACAAGGTCAAAGCCTTGATGCTTTATTGCCACAGATTTTACAAACAGCTTTAGACAATTTACCGATTGCCAAACGTATGCGTTCTGCAGCCAGCCGTACCGAATTTGTACGTCCTGTAAAATGGGTGCTGTTGCTGAAAGATGATCAAGTGGTGAATGCAACGATTCAAGATCATCAAGCATCGAACTTGAGCTATGGTCACCGTTTCCATGCCCCTGAAGCGATTCAAATTAACCATCCTGACCAGTATTTAGATGCGTTACGCAATGCCAAAGTGGTGGCGAATTTTGAAGAACGTCAAGCCATCATCGATCAACAAGTGAAAACCTTGGCAGATGAAGTCAATGCCATTGCGATTGTGCCAAGCGACTTACGTGATGAAGTGACGGCATTGGTGGAATGGCCGGTTGCGCTACGTGCGAGCTTTGAAGAACGCTATTTGGCGGTTCCTCAAGAAGCATTGATTACCACCATGCAAGACAATCAAAAGTATTTCTGCTTGATCAATAGCGAGAATAAATTACAGCCGTATTTTATTACCGTATCGAATATTGAATCGAAAGATCCGGCACAGATTATTGAAGGCAACGAAAAAGTGGTGCGTCCACGTTTGTCGGATGCTGAATTCTTCTTCTTGCAAGATCAGAAACAACCACTGGCTTCTCGTAAAGACAAGCTTGCCAATATGGTTTTCCAAGCACAATTGGGTACACTTTGGGATAAATCACAGCGTATTGCCAAACTTGCGATTGCGTTGTCTTCAATCACTGGTGCAAACCCTGCCGATGCTGAAAAAGCTGCCTTACTGGCAAAATGCGATTTAACTTCTGAATTGGTCGGTGAATTCCCAGAACTTCAAGGCATTGCAGGTACTTACTATGCGCGTCTTGAAGGTGAAAATGCTGAAGTCAGCGACGCCTTAGGTGAACAATACTTACCTAAATTTGCTGGTGATGTTTTACCAAAAACCAAAACCGGTACAACGCTTGCCCTTGCTGACCGTTTAGATACCTTAGTCGGTATTTTTGGAATTGGACAAGCACCTACAGGTTCAAAAGACCCGTTTGCACTGCGCCGTTCTGCCATTGGTATTTTACGTTTAATCATTGAAAATGAACTCGATGTGACCATTGAAGACGTGGTGAATCTTGCACTTCAAGGTTATGGTGACATCGTCAAAGATCACGACAAAACCCGCGCCGATGCTGTGGCATTCTTGGAAGGTCGTTACCGCGCCAAGTATGAAGATCAAGGCGTTGCAGTGGATGTGTTACAAGCGGTGCAAGCACTTGCACCCAAATCGCCACTTGATTTTGACAAACGTGTGAATGCAGTCAATCACTTCCGCACATTACCAGAAGCAGCAGCCTTGGCAGCAGCCAACAAGCGTGTTGCCAATATCTTGGCAAAAGAAACATTGCCAGAAGGTGCTGTGGTTGAAGCGAATTTGGTTGAAGATGCTGAAAAAGCATTATTTGCTGAATTGTCTGCAGTGACTCCTGTGGTAGAACCGTTATTAGCAGCCAAAGATTATACGGCTGCGCTGTCTAAACTTGCCGCATTACGTGCGCCAATTGATGCCTTCTTTGAAGGTGTTATGGTTATGGCGGATGATGCAGAATTGAAAGCCAATCGTTTACGTTTATTGGCGCAGTTGCGTGGGTTGTTTATTGCCGTTGCTGATGTGAGCGTGTTGCAGGGTTAAGTATTTAAACCACTAATTTAAAAAACCCACTATCAAAATAGTGGGTTTTTTTTGAACTCATGGCAAGAATTTATTTCCTATTTTTTTCTAAATTTACCAGAATACAAGTTATTTAAATGGGTTCTAACCCGTGCGTTTCGCATAATGCGTATTATGTTGATTTTAGAAATTCTTAAATTTTCAATCTTCTGATATATTATTGTAAATAATTCTTAATTAGATACATGAAATGCAAATCACCAAATATTTTATCCCTGAATTTTATATAAAGAACACTGTTATATCTTTTATATTTCTTTGTCTTTTAGCTGGAGTTGTTAATTTTATTTTAGATCAAAACCTAAATTTTAATGAATATATACAAATAGGTATAGCTACCGTTATCGGGATGTTAGGATTAATATTAATAGGATATTACAATACCTTAAGTGCCTATCAAGCAGAAAAAAAATCAAAGGCGTTATTTCTACATATCTTTTTAATCCTATGCTTTTTGATAACAGATTGTATTTGGAGTCAAGCTAGCTTTCTAACAATTTTCTTAAGGAACTTAGCTTATTTCCTACTTCTAGAATTTGGTGTTTTTATTTATAAAAAAAGAGCTAAAGTATTTCGCTCTAAGTAGAAAGTATTTTATCAATTTAACATAATGGTCGCTATGCGAAATAAATCCAAACTAATTAAATAAAATCAATATCTTATAAATTTTAAATAACCCATAAACCCAAGAAAAAAGCCGACTTAGAAACATATCGGCTTTTTTTAATCCAATTTGATCTCTTTTTCCAACCCAATCTGTAAAATGATAAACAAAATTTACCCTACTCTTCACAGCAGCGCATTCAAATCATCCAAAGTGGTCAGTATCTAAAAACACATAAATTCACCATCAGCCCAACCATAAATTTAAAAAATCATTTTTCATGATTTCTTCAGCTTCTTGAATCGATTAAATTATAGATAATTAATTCTAAACAATGCATTTAAGCAGATTAAAAATGAAATCCTATATTTCTATCATCATTTTTATTTTTACAGCATTACAGAACACACAGGTTGTTGCTGCTCAAAACAATTCAAATCAATTAGCATCATTTGATAACCCTGTAGGCTATGACGCACCTGAAGGCAGTAGTGCCAAACTCACTAGAGAGAATAATATCTGTACAATCAAAATTATACAGTATGGTGAAACAGGAAAAGCTATTCTCACATGGAGTTTTGATCAATTCACGCTATATACTGCAACTGAAAAAATAACAGGCTATACCGATGGCGGTTTAACTATGCTCTCACTCAATCAAGGAAAATTCTCAGAATACCCAAAATCGAGCCAAAGATTAGATATTCATCTAGCAGCGACCCAAAAGGATTTTCAACGCGTTCGTGGTTTTTTCCCAACACAATTGGCACAATGTCTTGCACGTTAATCTTCTTTTTTAATGCCAATTTTCGGCAGACTTTAGCTAAATTTATGCATTGTTACCCTTTCGCTTTTAGCATCTTCTGAGGAAAAACCAGCCAAGCCACAATACTACCAATAACGGCTAACAACATATCCTTATGCGCATCCCACATATCACCTTGTTGTCCATTATATTTCTCGGCTTCTTCGGCAGACATACCAATTGCAATCCACCATTCCAGCAATTCATATAACATACTGCTTGCCATCACCCACATCATGCACACCAAAATCGTTTTTTTATAGTGCTCTAGTGGCTTTAACCAAGCTTCAAAGACCTGATAAAAAAATGGAAAAAGTAAGAAACCATAAGAAAAATGCACTAAGCGATCAAACATATTGCGTTGCCAACCAAAAACTTCATCAATATTGACCTTAAATAAAGTCTCAGTCCAAAGTTGATACGGCACATAAGAATACAAATAGTGTGCGGCGACAATATGTACAGCTAAGAACCCACAATACAGATTAAAAGCAAGCGTACTAATTTTGGTTTTAGCATTCACATAAAATAAGCCGATCAACATGACAACCGTACCAAGCTGATGCAGCAAATAAGACTGCATCTCGAGTGGATTAATGGATGCAATACCGATTAATAACAATAGTATAAATATAGTGATCCATTTATTTTTATTCATCTCACTCTCCTCTGCAAAATTTAAGTTAAATCAATTTGTTTAAATTATTCAAAAGCGTCAATGGCAAAACCAAATAAAATCATACTCAACTGCATCATAAATATAAAAAATCATTTTTCATCATTACTTCGGTTGAGTAAAGTGAAGAAACTTAAGATTTATTTTAGGCATAAAAATCATCTAAAAATAAAGCATTTAATCTTATCAATTTTTACGCAGTCTATTCTTTTATTACTGTACCAACTCGCTTTTATATTGGCAAAAAAATAGCCCTCCTTGAGGACTATTTTTTAAATTAAAGCATGATTAAAGGGCTTATTCCCATTCAATTGTTGCAGGTGGTTTTGATGACACGTCATACACCACACGAGAAACGTCTTTAATTTCATTCATAATACGGGTTGAGATTTTATCCACTAAATCGTATGGCAAATGTGCAAAACGCGCGGTCATAAAGTCAACCGTTTCAACCGCACGAAGTGCAATCACCCATGCATAACGGCGACCATCACCCACCACACCCACAGATTTTACAGGTTGGAATACAGCAAAGGCTTGTGCAGTTTTGTCATACCAACCGCTGGCACGAAGTTCTTGCATGAAAATATCATCGGCAAGGCGTAGAATATCGGCGTATTCTTTTTTCACTTCACCCAAAATACGCACGCCCAAACCTGGACCTGGGAATGGATGACGGTAAATCATGCTGTGTGGCAAGCCAAGTGTTGTACCGAGTTTACGCACTTCATCTTTAAATAAGTCACGTAAAGGTTCAACCAAATCAAAGGCTAAATCTTCTGGTAAACCACCCACGTTGTGGTGCGATTTAATCACATGGGCTTTGCCTTGTTTGCTCGCAGCAGATTCAATTACGTCTGGATAAATGGTGCCTTGTGCTAAGAATTTCACACCATCTAATTTACGTGCTTCTTCTGCAAATACTTCGATGAATTCACGGCCAATGATTTTACGTTTTTTCTCTGGATCAACTTCACCCGCAAGCGCAGTTAAGAAACGCTCTTCTGCATCGGCACGAATCACGCGAATACCCATGTTTTCAGCAAACATTTGCATGACTTGTTCGCCTTCGTTTAAACGAAGTAAGCCGTTATCGACAAATACGCAAGTCAATTGGTCGCCAATGGCTTTATGCAACAATGCCGCCACAACAGATGAATCGACACCACCTGATAAACCCAATAAAACTTTTTCATCGCCAATTTGGGCACGAAGCTGTTCTACACGTAAGTCGATGATGTGTTCTGGAGTCCAAAGACCACCACATCCACAAATTTGGTGAACAAAGTTTGAAAGTAACTCCGCACCTTTGGCAGTGTGGGTAACTTCTGGGTGGAATTGAATACCATAGAAACGGCGAGCTTCGTCCGACACCATCGCAACTGGGCAACTTGGTGTGCTGGCGGTAATTTGGAAACCTTCTGGAATGGTGGTGACTTTATCACCATGACTCATCCATACTTTTAATTGGTCTTTACTATCTTCAAGGTTACCAATTAATTGGTCACGCACTTGAATGTTTACTTCGGCATAGCCAAATTCATGTACAGTGCCTGCTTCTACTTTCCCACCAAGCTGCTGTGACATGGTTTGTAAACCATAACAAATGCCCAATACAGGAACACCCAATTCAAAAACGATTTGGGGCGCGCGTGGACTACCTTCCTCATGTACACTTTCAGGGCCGCCTGAAAGGATAATTCCTTTTGGATTAAATGCACGAATGGCCTCGGAAGACATGTCAAATGCATACATTTCAGAATATACGCCTGCTTCACGCACACGACGTGCAATCAGTTGGCTGTATTGCGAACCAAAATCCAGAATAAGGATACGGTCTTCAGTAATTTGAGTATTGGTAGTCATGAGAAACAACTAAAAGCTAAAGAAGATAGGCGCGTTATTTTATCATTTTTTCTGTATAAATCATATGACCTCGTTTGACTATTCTTTATACCGTCTTTTCAATATAAAAAAGCCCCATTTGGGGCTTTTTTATTTGCTGCATTATTTTATTAATGGTCAGATGCACCAGAGCTTCCGATCCCTGTCATCGAACGAACATATTGTGCATTAAATGCTTTACGCTCGGACTCGGCACGCGCAGATTTATCTGTCACTGAGAAGAACCAACAGCATAGGAAAGATAATGGCATTGCAAAAATTGCTGGACCATTAAATGGATTGATTGGCGTATCTGAGATTTTAAGTGTATCCACCCAAACCGCTTTAGATAGAACAATCAAAATCACCGCAAGCGATAGACCCACAACACCACCAACCACAGCGCCACGTGTGGTTAAGCCTTTCCAGAACATTGAAAGAACCAATACTGGGAAGTTCGCACATGCTGCCACAGAGAATGCCAATCCAACCATAAAGGCAACGTTTTGTTTTTCGAACAAAATCCCTAAAATCATGGCAAAGATTGCAAGACCCAAAGTCGCGATTTTAGACATACGTAATTCAGATTCAGGCGTTGTTTGACCTTTTTTGAATACGTTGGCATATAAGTCATGTGAAATTGCTGATGCGCCAGATAGTGTTAAACCTGCAACCACCGCCAAAATTGTGGCGAACGCAACGGCTGAGATAAAGCCCATGAACAAGTCGCCACCCAGTGCATCACTTAGATGTACTGCCGCCATGTTGTTACCACCGACAAGCTCAAGCTTTCCAGTGACTGCCATTTTTGCAACATCGAGGAACTGTGGATTGTTCGACACATAAAGAATCGCACCAAAACCAATAATAAAGGTTAATAAGTAGAAGTAACCAATAAAGCCTGTTGCAACAACAACAGATTTACGTGCTTCTTTGGCATCTTTAACCGTAAAGAAACGCATTAAAATGTGTGGAAGACCTGCAGTACCAAACATTAGCGCTAAGCCTAAAGACAATGCATCAATTGGATTTGCGGTTAATTTACCTGGCCCCATGATTTTTGCTGCATCTGACCAACCAATGTCATGGACTTTGGCAAAGACATCAATCGATTGTTCAAACATATGAGTGAAACTAAAGCCTACACCTTTCATCACCATAAAGGCCATAAAACTTGCACCACTCAACAGCATCACTGCCTTAATAATTTGTACCCAAGTGGTTGCCAACATGCCACCAAAAATGACATATGCCATCATCAGTAAGCCCACAATAATAACTGCGATATTGTAGTTCAAACCGAATAATAATTTGATGAGCTGACCTGCACCGACCATCTGAGCAATCAGATAGAATGCAACGACAACCAAAGAGCTAACTGCTGCAAGCGTACGTACTGGTTTTTCTTCTAAACGGAATGACACCACGTCAGATAAATTATATTTACCCAAATTACGCAAGCGTTCCGCAACCAAGAATAAAACGATCGGCCAACCGACCATAAAACCCAGCGAATACAGTAAGCCGTCGAAGCCCGAGCTAAACACCATGGCTGAAATGCCCAGAAATGATGCAGCCGACATAAAGTCACCCGCAATGGCTAAACCATTTTGAAAGCCACTAATACCACCGCCAGCGGTGTAAAAGTCTTTGGTACTTTGAGTTTGTTTTGCCGCCCATTTGGTAATCACCAAAGTAAATGCCACAAAAATCACAAACATAATAATGGCATGCCAATTGGTGGCTTGTTGCTGTGCTTCGCCCAAATCAGGACCCGCCATTGCAACACTTGAAAACAATGCACTGGCAGCGATCAGTGCTGGTGCTTTTAATGATGTCCATTTCATATTAGTGAGGTCCTTTTTCATTCGCAATCGCTTCTACTTCTTTCATTGCCTCATGAGTCAATGGATCCAGCTTATGGTTTGCAAAATACGAATACACTCCACACAACACAAATGACAACACAATAATACTCAAGCCCAGTGGAATACCCACGGTGACCACACTATCACTGATCGTCGTCATTAAAAATTCTTTGTTGTAGCCAACCAATAGCATGAAACCAACATAGGCAAACAACATGATGAGGGTAAGCGTCCAACTTAATGTACTTTTTTTACTTACCATTAATTTAAATTTTGGATTTTGTAGAATACGATCTACTTGTACGTCATCCATAATTTTACTCCAGAAGAATGACCAACCATGGTCACAGATGTTTTAATTTATTTTTTTACATCCTAAAGGTAGCAATTTTTTAATAATTTAGTCAGTTAGACTTTGGTCGCTACAATTTTGAGCAATTCTCTTCTTGTCCCTGAATAGAGTATGATAATCAGGACAAATAGATATGCTGAGATTATGAATAACTGGCTGATTCTTGGGGTTTTAACCCTATATATTATAACCTTATTTGGGTGTGCATTTTTTGGCGAGAAATATGCAAGCCGTCTTGGCACGCGTGGACGAATGCTACTCTTTAGTCTAACGCTCGGGGTCTATTGTTCTTCTTGGACATTTTATGGCGCAACGGGCGCAGCGGTTCGACAAGGTATTATCTTTTTACCGATTTATTTGGGCCCATTGCTGTTCATTTGGTTTGGTTACGATATTTGGCGACGTATTGGCCGCATTCGTCAGCATCATTCCATTTCATCCATCGCCGATTTTATTGCAGCGCGTTATGGTAAAAGTGGCGCTTTGGCATCGTTAGTGACGGTACTGGCGGTGATTGCGATCATTCCTTATTTAGCCTTACAACTTCGTGCGGTTGCGCTAAGTACGTCAGTGATTATTCCTAAAGACAGCGCTATTCACTTAACCACCAACGCAGTTTTGGTACTCACAGGCGTGTTGGCAATGCTCTCTATGGTGTTTGGGACGCGGCAAATGGCCAATACCGAACAACATGGCGGTTTAATGTTGGCTGTGGCGATTGAATCCTTTGTTAAATTATTTGCGCTGTTGTGTGTTGCAATCTTTTTTATGAGCAACCATCCGCAAAATTTGCATCAAATCAGCCAAGATATTCAACAACAATTTCATAATATACAACAATTTGGCGTACCAGAAACGTTTTGGGTGCAAACGCTACTGGCCGGACTTGCCATTATTTGTTTACCACGACAATTTCATGTGGCCGTGGTGGAACTGCGTGAAGAAAAGCATATTCGAGGGGCACGGCGCTGGTTCTCAGTGTATCTAATTTTAACCACGCTAACCATTTTACCGATTGCCAGTTGGGCATTACATGCCAGCCCCGATTTGCTCACCATTCCAGATGTTGCTGTTCTTACCCTGCCGATGAGTTATGGGCATGAATGGCTAACCATTTTGGCCTTTTTAGGCGGTTTTTCTGCCTCGACAGGCATGCTTTTGGTATCGTCAGTTGCGTTATCAATTATGCTCAGCAACGACTTAATTATGCCGGCCATTTGGCGCTTTAATTTAATTTCCCGCCACGATCGTCGTTTACCTTCTTTGCTCAAACTCACCCGCCGTATCAGTATTTTAGCGGTCATGTTTATGGGTTTTTTATTTTTTCACTATTTTAACGACATTAATCAACTCTCTGTCTTTGGCTTATTGGCATTTAGTGCAGTGGCACAGTTTTCACCGGCATTAATTGGTGGCTTATATTGGCGCGGTGGCAGTCAACAAGGGGTTTATTCTGGCCTATTGGTTGGCTTTTTTATGTGGGCATATACCCTACTGTTCCCGACGTTATTACGCAGTTTACCTAGTGAATATGCAGGACTTCGCCAACATATTTTACACGATGGTTTATTTGGATTTTCCATTTTAAGACCCGAAGCACTGTTTGGCTTTGAATCGCTGGCCCCGCTTTCGCATGGCGTGTTGTGGTCTTTAGGCTTAAATATCATTTTATATATTTGGGTGTCGAAAATTTATCGCCCAAGTGTGGCCGAACAAATTCAAGCCGAAAGTTTTTTTTATTACGAAACCAAGCCGCTACCTTCGCCAAATTCCAATCATGAACTGGGTTATTTTCATCCAGACAGCCCACGTTTAAAAGTGGAAGATTTAATGGCGCTGGCGAAACGCATTACAGGTGAAACCCCAACCACACATGCGTTTAAAGTTTTTTGCGAACAAAACCATTTAATTTTAAATCCAAATAGCGTAGCCAATGGCATGTGGTGGCGATTCACCGAACAATATTTAGCAAGCACCATTGGCGCCGCCTCGGCACGGACTTTACTCACCACCGCACTGGCCAATAATGGTTTAGCCGTTGCACAGGTGGCGAATATTTTAGACCAAGCCTCGCAGTGGCAACGCTTTAACCAAAATTTACTGATGACCATGATTGACCATATGACCCAAGGCGTCAGTGTGGTCGATGCCAATATGTGCTTGGTTGCATGGAACAATCAATATTTAAAACTGTTTGATTATCCAAAAGATTTGGTTTATGTCGGCTGCCCAATTTCCGATCTGATTCGTTACAATGCCGAACGCGGTGAATGCGGCCCTGGTTCAATTGAAGAACATGTACGTAAACGCCTGCATTGGATGAAAGTCGGCAGTGCGCATGAATTTGAACGGATTCGTAAGGATGGCCGAGTCATTCAAATGCGCGGAAATCCGATTGAAGGTGGTGGCTTTGTAACAACCTTTGCCGATATTACCGCATTCCGCGAAAACGAAGCGGTACTTGAAGCCCGCGTCAGCGATCGAACACACCAATTGGCCAATGCCCTGACCGAACAACAACTTGCTCGCGAACAAGCCGATACCGCCAATATGTCGAAAAGCCGTTTTATTGCCGCGGCCAGTCACGACCTGTTACAGCCCATGCATGCCGCGCGTTTATTTAGCACCGCACTGGAACAAAGCATTCAATCCGATGAAGATCGCCAAACCTTACAACAGCTCGACCGTGCATTGCATGGCGCTGAAAGTATGTTATCGGCCTTGTTAGATATTGCGCGCTTAGAAGGCGGCAGCATTCAACCAAAGCGCCAAGCCTATCCATTACATGATTTACTCAGCGATTTAAAACTTCAATTTAAATCGATTGCGGCACAACGTCAGATTCAACTGCATGTGCATGATGCAACTTTTTGGATTGATACCGATCCACAATGGATTCGCCGCATCATCCAAAATTTTGTCAGTAACGCCTTACGTTATACCGCCAAAGGACGAATTGTGGTTGGCGTGTTGCGGCATGCTTCAAAACCGAAACATATCCGTATTGGCGTATGGGATACCGGTCCTGGCATTGCCGAAGAACAACGGGTTAAATTGTTCCAAGAATTTGAACGCTGCGGACATACCTCGCCATGGGGCGAGCAAGGTTTGGGGCTTGGTTTAGCCATTGTGCACCGCATGACCAGTTTATTAGATTACCCCGTGCATGTGGATTCAGAAATTGGCCGTGGTTCATGTTTTATGATTGAAGTGCCGATTGTCGATGCACCTAAAATTTCGGCCAGCTTAACCCCAATTCAGCCCCTACAACACAAAAGCTACCATATTTTATGCTTAGACAACGATGAAACGATTTTAGATGGCATGGAAACTTTACTTAAAAAATGGGGACATACTGTCTTTAAAGCACGAGAACCTGCCGAAGCAAAAGTTCTGTTAGAGCAAGAAAATATTCAAATTTGGATGATTGACCAACATTTAAACCAAGAGCAACGCGGTTTGGACTTTATTCAGCAATATCGTTCAGATCAGATTCCTGTGGCCTTAATTACAGCAGATTCCGACCCAGAGTTACCGCAAAAACTTAAAGAGTTAAATATTATGTTATTAAGAAAACCGCTGAAACCGGCGTCCATGCGCGCGTGGCTGTCGGGATTAAAAATTTAAAGATAAAAAAACCTCAGTCTTGGCTGAGGTTTTTTATGTCATGATTAAATTTTCTTTTCATCAATATTTAACGCGCTAATTGCCAAGACCGCCTGCGTGCGATTTTGCACGCCCAACTTTCTAAAAATGGCCGTCACATGCGCTTTAATGGTGGCTTCTGAAACATCAAGCTCATAAGCAATTTGTTTATTCAACAAACCTTCAGCCACCATCATCAATACTCTAAATTGCTGTGGGGTTAAAGATTGAATCCGTTCTGCCAGTGCAGTCTCATCGGCTGCACGCGGGTCAAAGCTAATATTGGTTGGCAGATTTGGAGGTAACCATAAATCGCCTTCTAAAACCTGTTTAATCGCTTCACCAATATGGCTTGGGTGTGCAGATTTTGGAATATATCCCATCGCACCGTGGGCAATGGCACGTTGAATAATGCTCACTTCTTCATGTGCAGACACCACAATAATCGGAATGCTTGGATATTGCGCGCGTACATGCACCAATGCAGAAAAACCTGATGCGCCCGGCAGATTTAAGTCCAACAACACCAAATCTGGCTCAGTTCCTGTTTCAAGGCGTTCATAAAATTCATTCACCGCTGCCGTTTCATGAATTTGAGCCTGAGGCAGACTATAGCGCACAGCCTGAATTAAGGCATGACGAAACAACGGATGGTCATCAACGATTAATATATTCATAAGCGATAGCTATAATTGAGCGCAGTCGAACAGTAGTCTCTACGCTACGATAATTCTTTATAAATGTACAACTACAAAAAACCTACCCTTTGGGCAGATGGCAATGCTTGTGTACGCTTTACCCTTCGATCATCATAGCAAAGTGTTGATCTCTAAGAATAGTGTGCAAGCTTTTGACTGAAGATAAAAGCGTTATTTTTACCAATTCTCTGCAAATTCGCTGAAATTCAGCGTTAAAAATGCCATTTTCAATCCATAAAAAAATAAATTGTTCAGAATAAAACCGTATATTGACGATTAAAGATCAATCATATTACTCAGTTAAAACGAAGATAAGGCGTACATTTTTTCTCCTACCCTCATAAAATCATGCTATGGTTAAATTCATCTTTATTTTTGATTCAAATGGATTTTATCCATGACAACAAAAAAATCTGAAGCCTTTTTTAATAAAACCTCCAAACCCAGCCACAAAGATTATGCCTTGTCTGCACGGGGTCGCTTTAGCCGCATGAGCTACATTGCATGGGTTGGATTTGGACAATTTCTTTTTATGGGCGCATTTTTGGCCTTGTCGGTTTTTATGGGCATCCTCAATATAGACACCTTAAACGTCAACTCACAGCAACTCGACCAACCCGATCTGTTCTTTGGCGGTATAAGCTTGTTTATTGTCTTGTTTTTTATTTATTTAAATTGGGTATTTACCGTACGCCGCCTGCACGATTTGAATCACAATGGATGGTTGTATTTACTGTTTTTTGTGCCTATTTTAAATTTCTTTTTTGGCTTTTATTTATTGGTCGCCCGCGGATCAGAACGCTTTAATCATTATGGCGCGCCGCGTGCAACAGCCAAATGGGAAACCGTCTTCGCATGGTTTATGATTGTTTTGGGTTTACTCAGTCTGGTTTCAATTAGCAGCACCATTTCTTATTTTGTTGGGTCGGGCGAACTCGATGCGCCGAAAGCACTGATGCAAAAAACCAGCAGCTACTTTTAACAAAAATACCGGCTATTTTAAATGAATTTTATATTTTTACTCTTAAACTCTACTCGGCTTTAGGGCAAAATAGCCCACTTTGATTTTGGGAATTTTTATTGTGGCAGAAAATCCGGCTTCAACGATTCAGCATGTCGCACACGACACATCACAATTAATTCAAGAAGCAAGTAAAAAAACCACAGAATCGGTGATTACCCATACCGCAAAATATCAAGATGCTTACCGTGCCATCGATAAAATCGTAGATAGTTTTTGGGAACGTTTTCCGTATATTTGTATCGCGATTATCGTTTTCATCCTGTTTTGGTTACTGACAAAATTATTTAAATTTTTTGTGCGTAAAACCTTAGAAAACAGATCCTATACCCGCCAAAACTTGGTTTTAGTACTTAATCGGGTCGGCTCATCCGCCATTTTATTTTTCGGTTTCTTAATTGCATTGGTCATTGCGATTCCGGGCTTTACGCCGGGGCAATTAATGAGTGCCTTAGGGATTGGTTCGGTTGCCATTGGTTTTGCGTTTAAAGATATTTTCCAAAATTTACTTTCGGGCATTTTAATTTTGCTTGGCGAACCGTTCCGTATTGGCGATGATATTATTTGTAATAGCATGGAAGGGACGGTTGAAGACATTCAAATTCGCGCCACCTTTTTACGCTCGTACGATGGCCGCCGTATTGTGATTCCCAACGCTACGGTTTATACCAGTGCCATTACGGTAAACACTGCCTACCAACGTCGCCGCTGTGAATTTATTGTGGGCATTGGCTATGACGATGACGTGCAAAAAGCCAAAACACTGATTTTAAATTTACTCGATCAGAACCGTACTGTGCTAAGCCAACCGTCTTTTTCGGTAAATGTTGACCGCTTGGCCGATTCATCGGTGAATTTGCGTGTTCGTTGGTGGATTGATACCACTGAAACCACCATTGCCGCATCGACCAGTGAACTTCAAGAACAAGTGATTCAATCGTTTGATGAAAATCAAATTAATATCCCGTATCCAGTACAAGAAATTAAAGTGCAACATCCCGCTTTAGACGCTCAAGCGACCTAAAATATAAGAAATTGCCGTTTCTGTACGTAAAATTCGGCTGCCCAGACTGCGTGCTTGGCAGCCATTTTTTTGCATTAAATCGACCTCATAAGGAATAAATCCACCTTCTGGGCCAATAATTAAGGTACAGGGCTGTTGAATTGCCTGTGGCATTTTTTGTTCTGCATAAGGATGCGCCACGAAAGCAGGCCGCTCAGGCGAAATCCACTGCGGCAAAATATCTTCCACAAATGGTTTAAAACGTTGATGCAAGCTCACTTCGGGCGCAATACAATCGCCCGCTTGTTCCAAACCTAAGTCAATATAGCTATTTAATTGCTGCAAAAATGGACTTTGCCAATAGCTTTTATCAACCCGATAACTATGAATTAAATGTAAGCTGCTCACGCCTAAAGTCACGCTGTCCATGACTAAACGGCGCAGCACTTTCGGGCGCGGTAAAGCCACCACCAAACGAATCGGCAATTTTTCAGGAACGCTTTCTGACTGAATGGGGCGCACTGTAATCTGTGTCGTACTCACCTGCATCACTTCAGTTAAATAACGTACACCTTGGCGAATGCCCACTTTTAAGGTATCACCTACTTGAAGGTTCAGGTGTTGATGCAAATGTTGTAGCTGCCGCGGCGATGTAATTGACCATTCATGATTTTGAGTTTCTTCTACATTTAATAGGACAATATTCATGCTAAGTACCGATCAATCAGTGCAATATGTTGCTGTAAAGAACCTTGATTCTTAAGTAACACTTGCGCAGCGGCTTGGGTTTGTTGCTGTGCAAAGGCGGCATCATGCAAACATTTTAACAGTAACTCCGCCACCGCTTCGGCAGTTTGCCCCACCAATAGCGCCTGTTGCTGCACAAATTCATCGACAATACTTTGGAAATTAAAGTAGCGCGGGCCAATTACGGTCGGTACATTTAACGCCAGTGGCTCTAAAATATTGTGTCCGCCACCTGGTTCATTTAAAGACCCTCCCACAAAACAGGCTTGGCTCAGTGCATACCATAACCAAAGTTCGCCCATGGTATCGGCCAAATAAACTTGGGTTTGCGGCAAAATGTCTTCGCCTAAACTCCTGCGCTGTGTGGTTAATCCCAAAGCAGTACAGGTTTCAAAAACCGACTGAAAACGCTCGGGATGTCGTGGCACCACAATACACAATAAATTGGGATTGGCTTGTAATTCGGTTTTTAGTTGGGCTAATAATTGCTGTTCTTCGGGTGCATGCGTGCTGGCAATGGTGATGATCTGACGATGAACTAAAGCCCATTGTGTTTTTAAAATTTTTGCCTGTTCAACAAAATGCGTTGGGGCTTGAATATCAAATTTAATATTGCCCACCACCTGACTTTTTTCAAGATTTAAACCTAAGCTGTGGTAACGCTGCTGCGTTGGAATATCTTGCGCCAACATCCACGTCAATTGCTGCAACATAGGACGAGTTAAACTTGGAACTTTGGCATAGCCCTTGGCCGATTTTTCCGACAATCGTGCATTTAACAGCAAACACGGAATACCTTCTGCATTCGCTTCGGCAATTAAATTCGGCCATATTTCCGTTTCAACCAAGGCTAAAACTCGCGGTTGATACAACGCAAAAAATTGTTTTAATAATGGTTTTTGGTCGACAGGCAAATAGACCGCCTGAAACAAGTCCAAATACGGCGCTTTTAAAAACAATGATTTCACATGCGCTTGCCCTGTTTTAGTGGTGTTGGTCACTAAAACAGGAATATTTTGATTTAAGTAATGTTGAATGAGGGGTTGTGCTGCATTGGTTTCTCCCACCGACACAGCATGGAACCAAATGGCATGTGTATTTTTAGGAGATTGAAATGGACCAAAGCGTTCTAAACATTCTTGTTGATACTGTTCTAAATTGACAGCAAGCTTTTTTATCCGTAAGCGGTATAACGGTTTTAAAACCGCCAATGCCACGTTATACCAAAATGGGGTTACCAATACAAAACCTCACATCCAATAACAAACCGCCAATCTATATTAAAATAGATTGGCGTTTTGCTGATGAAAAAATTAAAGCCCTTTCTTCAAGCTTGCTTCAATAAATTTATCTAAATCGCCATCAAGTACCGCGCCTGTGTTTGAGCTTTCAACACTGGTACGTAAGTCTTTAATACGTGAATCATCCAATACATACGAGCGAATTTGACTGCCCCAGCCGATGTCCGATTTAGAATCCTCTAAGGCTTGAGCCGCTTCATTACGCTTACTCATTTCCAATTCATACAATTTTGCACGTAACTGTTTCCATGCATGGTCACGGTTCGCATGTTGCGAACGTTGGTTTTGACACGCCACCACAATCCCTGTTGGCGCATGGGTTAAACGTACCGCAGAGTCAGTTTTGTTAATATGCTGACCACCCGCACCCGATGCACGATAAGTATCAGTACGGACATCTGAAGGATTAATTTCAATTTCGATATTGTCATCAATTTCAGGGGATACAAACACTGCGCTAAATGAAGTATGACGGCGGTTACCACTGTCAAATGGCGATTTACGCACTAAACGGTGTACGCCAGATTCGGTACGCAACCAACCATAAGCATATTCACCTTCTACACGAATCGTGGCCGATTTAATCCCTGCCACATCACCGTCCGACTCTTCCATCAACTCAGCTTTAAAGCCATGACGTTCAATCCAACGTAAATACATGCGCAATAACATTGACGCCCAGTCTTGTGCTTCTGTCCCGCCCGAACCGGCTTGAATTTCCACATAACATGGGTTTGGATCCATCGGATTACTAAACATCCGACGGAACTCAAGTTTAGCTAAATCTTCTTCCGCTGCATTTAATTCGCCTTGCACATCTTCAAGCAAGCTTTCATCATCGGCTTCTACCGCTAAATCGAGCATGGCTTTAGCATCTTCTAATTGTTCGGCCAAGCGCTCTAACACGCCAATGGTATTTTCTAACTCGCCTTTTTCTTTCGCCATGGCTTGGGCACGACTTTGGTCGCTCCAAATTGCAGGATCTTCTAATTCACGTAATACTTCTTCTAAACGTTCTTTTTTCAGATCGTAGTCAAAGATACCCCCGTAGTGTTTGGCTACGATCAGTCAAATCTTTTAATTGGTTTAGATAAGGATTAATTTCCACGTGAATTATCTCTCTGCAAAATAAAATTTTGACTATTTTAACATAGAGTGAAAAGCGGAGATATGCCCTGATGAGAGCGAAGACATATTGGTAAAAAACCCAATTTCACACCCAACAATGCAACAAAAAATTTCTAGATGAGCCACAAAAACAGTCTATTTTTGATGTTCTTCATTCTTTATTCACAGAATTAATAAAACACAACATTTAATTAATCATATAAATATCAATATTATAATGTATGAAAATTACACGATATTACATAACTACAATTTGGTTACGTAGCCAATATTGACCCATGTTTTTTTTGCTCTAGACTAAAAGTTGTAACAAAAAATGAATGCTTTCGGAGGGAAAGTCCATGAAAAAAACACTTATTGCAACTGTACTTTTCACAGGTTTAGGTCTTACAGGTGTAGCGAATGCTTACCAAGCTGAAGTCGGTGGCTCTTACAACTATATCGATCCAGATCACGGCAGTGGCGCAAGTCAATACGGACTAAATGGCACTTATTATTTTAATCCGGTGCAAACCCGTAATTCGCCACTCAAAGAAGCGGCATTTTTAGATCGTGCAAGTGACGTTCATGCCAACGTGAAATATGCCGACAATGATGGCACAACTCTTACTCAATATAGCGGTGGTGTAGGTTATTACATCCCAAATTCTGACTTTTATGTCGGTGCAGATGTCGGTCGTAACGAATATCAATATGACCATAATCCAAAAGTAAAAACAACGCTTTACAGCGCTGAAGTGGGTTATTTACCTGCACCGGGTTTATTGGTTGCTGTAGGTGCTCAAGGCTATGACACCAAAAATGGTGGAGATGGTGTAGATCCTACTTTACGTGCTAAATACGTCACTCAAGTTGGTCAGCATGACATTAACTTAGAAGCTCGCGGTGTGTTTGGTAACGACAATAACAAACAATACTCTGTTGGCGGCGACTACTTTATTGATAAAACCTTAAGTTTTGGTGCAGACTATTATAAAGACAAGTCAATTGACCAAAAAGAATGGGGTATTCGTGCAGACAAATACTTCAACAACAACGTAAGTGTTGATGGTCGTATTGGTTTTGGTGACAACTACAACACCTATAGCATTGGTGCAAACTACCGCTTCTAATGTAAATTGGTTTTAATGCGAAAAACACGCCCAAGGGCGTGTTTTTATTGCTTTAAATTTATTGCGTTAAATGCAGCACACGCAATTGTAATCGACTCGCCCCGTTAAAAGTATTCCGCTCTAATTCATATACCAAACGCACTTTTTCACAGCTTGCATTAAACTCAAATTGCTCTTGTGCATTAAAAGCCAAGGCTTCTACTCGTTGCCCATTGTCTAACACCAAATTCAACTTTAAATGTTTTTCTTTTAGCCAACGATGCTCTTGAATGTCAAACCATCCCTCAAACACCGGTGCAGGAAATTTTTGCCCCCACGGCCCTGCTTGCTCAATTAAATCGACCGTTGTTAATTGAAAAGCCTCTGCGGGTAATTCACCATCGGTCCATAAGGTCATTTGAAACAAATCACGGTCCATCTGCTGAATATAGCGAATAAACTGCTGCTTAAATTCTTCAAAATGTTGTTTTTCGATGGTTAGACCTGCTGCTGCTGCATGCCCACCAAAATAACGGACTAAATGTGGCGATTGCTGTGCAACATATTCAATTGCATCTCGAATATGAATTCCATCAATTGAACGGGCTGAACCTTTGATATGAATGCCATCTTCATCGGGTGCAAACACAATACTTGGCCGATGAAATTGCTCTTTTAACCGCCCCGCAACAATACCAATCACACCTTGATGCCAATGTGGTTCAAACAACACCAATGCTTCGGGCATAGATTGCTGATCAAGTTCAAGCTGCGCCAAAGCTTGCAACGCCTCTTGTTTCATTTCAGCTTCAACTTGGCGCCGTTCCAAATTTAATGTATGTAGTTGCTGGGCAATTTGATGCGCAGTGCTGTAATCTTCAGCAAGCAAGCATTCAATGCCAATTTGCATGCTTTCCATGCGCCCCGCTGCATTTAAACGCGGCCCAAGGACAAAACCTAGATCTTGCGCTTTTAAGCCAGATGCCTCTCGTCCAGCCACTTCAAGCAACGCCAAAATGCCTTTACGTGCCTGTTGTTGCTGAATGCGTTTTAAGCCAGCATCGACCAAAATACGGTTGTTATAATCCAGTGCCGCCACATCGGCATAAGTACCGAGCGCAACAAGGTCTAAATATTGCGTCAGTTGACTGCTGCTTTTGCCTTGCTGACGGCGCAAGGATGACAAGCGTGCCAACATATAAAAAGCGACCCCAACCCCCGCCAAAGCTTTACTTTCAAAGTCGCAACCCAATTGATTCGGATTCACAATCGCTTCGGCATTCGGTGCCGCTTTGGTGGTGAGATGATGATCGGTGACAATCACCTGCATGCCATATTGCTGCGCCTGCGCCACCCCTGCATGGCTTGAAATACCGTTATCTACGGTAATGAGTAAATGTGGCTGAAAAGTCTGTTGCACTAAATCGGCAATAGCGGGGGTTAAACCATAACCATATTTAAAACGATCGGGGACGATATAATCTACATCTGCACCCATATCTCGCAGAGCTAAAATCATCAGTGCGGTACTGGTTGCACCATCGGCATCGTAATCACCGACAATCACTATCTTATGCTGCTGATCGATGCTTTGATTGATCAGCTCAACGGCTTGCTCTAAACCTTTTAAATTAGGTGGCAACAAATGCTGCAATTTCAGCGTTAAATCTTGTACTGACTCAACGCCTCGACGCGCAAAAATATCGGCCATAAAAGGCAACATGCCCTGAAAATTTTCAGGGCGTGTCAGTAATGGGCGAGTTTGTATTTGGATATTTTTCATTTAAGGCATTAAACGCTGTAATAACCATTGTCCGTCGGCTTGCTGCTGATATTGCAAACGATCGTGTAAACGATTCGGACGACCTTGCCAAAACTCATAGTGATCAGGCACAACGCGATAGCCGCCCCAAAAACTTGGTTTTTCAAGACTGCCTGTAGTGCCCACTTGCGTTTGTAATTGGCTAAAACGTTTCACCAAGTGTTCACGGCTTTCAATCACGCCACTTTGTGGTGTACTAATATGCGCTGCAATTTGGCTGTCGTGTGGGCGCTTGTGGTAATACGCTGTCGATTCAGACTCGGCAATTTGCTGGACTTTACCACCAATGCGAATTTGACGCTCTAGATCATGCCAATAAAATAACAATTCGACATAAGGATTCTGTGCTAAATCTTGCCCTTTTTGGCTGTCGTAATTGGTATAAAAGTCATAACCATTTTCGGTTGCACCGCGCAGCAACAACGTGCGAACATGTGGGCGACCTTGTGCATTACAGGTTGCAACCGACATAGCATACGGTTCATGCACTTGGGCTTCAAGTGCATGGTTAAACCATTGTAAAAACTGCTGATGTGGATTTAGGCTGACTTGGCTTTCAAGCAATTCACCTTTTTCATAACTTAAGCGTAATTCGCTTAAGTCTTTAATCAAATCTTCCATCGAGGTTGTCCCTACGCATGTTGACGAATGGCATCGGCTAAACTGTTGGCTAAATCGGTCACTTCTTGCTGTTGGTCGCCTTCAACCATCACACGAATGACAGGTTCAGTCCCCGATTTACGAATCAGTAAACGACCTCGCCCTTTTAGTTGCGCTTCAGCTTGATCAAATAATTCCACCAACGCAGGCACGGCAAATGGGTCGATCATTTTGTCTAAACGTACGTTCACCAAAACTTGTGGGAATAATTCAAAACCTGCAACCAATTCGTGCAGGGCTTTGTCTTGCTCAACCATAACGGTTAACACTTGCAATGCAGCAATAATCGCATCGCCTGTCGTGCTTTTATCTAGAGTTAAAATATGCCCTGAAGGTTCGCCACCAATGGCCCAGTTGTTGTCTTCTAAGGCTTGTAACACATAACGATCGCCAACTTTTGCGCGTACAAATGGTACTTGGGCTTTTTCTAAAGCCAGTTCAAGTGCCATATTGCTCATCACGGTACCCACAATACCTGCGGGCTTTTGTTTGACTTGTGTCGCCAAGATATACAAAATATGGTCGCCATCGATTAATTGACCATTTTTATCAACCATCACCACACGGTCAGCATCACCATCAAAGGCAATCCCGACGTCTGCATTGTGCTCAAGCACGGCTTTTTGCAATTGTTCAGGGTGAGTTGAACCACAATTTTCATTAATATTTAAGCCATTCGGTTCGTTATAAATGGTGGTTACACGCGCACCCAATTCACGGAATACCGCAGGGCCAACGTTGTAGGCTGCGCCATTGGCACAATCGACCACAATTCTTAAACGGCGCAAATTACAGTGATATGGGAATGTTGATTTACAAAATTCGATGTAACGACCATTGGCATCTTTCACGCGCACACTTTTACCCAATTGCGCAGGATCATCAATGAGAATCTCTTTTTCAAGCTCCTGATTAATCGCTTCTTGCAATTCGTCCGGCAGTTTTTTACCTTCATCTGAGAAAAATTTAATGCCGTTATCGAAATATGGATTATGCGATGCCGAAATGACAATACCTGCATTGGCATGTAAAGCACGGGTTAAATGGGCGATGGCGGGCGTTGGCAGTGGTCCAAGTAAATGCACATATACACCTGCTGCATTTAAGCCGGCTTGCAAGGCAGCTTCTAAAATATAGCCTGACAGACGGGTATCTTTACCTAAAACCACCACAGGTTTGTGTTCAGGATTTTGTTTTTTAAGTACTTTTCCTGCTGCAAAACCTAACTTTAATGCAAATTCTGGTGTAATTGGAAGCGCTCCAAATTTCCCACGGATACCATCTGTACCAAAATAACTCATGCGTTTCTCACTAGCGTTAAGGTTTGTATTTGCGCAAACCTTTTATTATTCACAATTTGAAATACTTTACACCAAAACAAAAAAGCCGTCATGAAATGACGGCTTTTTTAAACTGAATTTTTACGAAAAAACGCAATTAACCAACACGATAGTTCGGTGCTTCTTTGGTAATGGTTACATCATGCACATGCGATTCTTTCATGCCTGCCGATGTGATTTTCACAAATTTTGCATTTTGACGTAAATCTTCAACGGTTGCAGAACCTGTGTAACCCATCGATGAACGTAAACCGCCCATCATTTGGTGTACAATTGCGCTCATTGGGCCTTTGTAAGGTACGCGACCTTCAATACCTTCTGGTACTAATTTCTCTGCACCTGCTTTGGCATCTTGGAAATAACGGTCAGCAGAACCTGATGAACCCGCCATCGCACCCAAAGAGCCCATACCACGGTACGACTTGTAGTAACGACCTTGGAAGAATTCAACTTCACCCGGTGCTTCTTCAGTACCTGCCATTAAAGAACCAACCATAATGGTGCTTGCACCAGCCGCTAATGCTTTCGCTAAATCGCCCGAGAAGCGAATACCGCCATCGGCAATTAATGGAATTTGCTCTTTAAGTGCATTGGCAACGTTATCAATCGCTGAAATTTGCGGAACGCCAATCCCTGCAACAATACGGGTGGTACAAATTGAACCTGGGCCAATACCGACTTTTACAGCATCTGCGCCAGCGTCAAGCAATGCCAATGCAGCATCACCTGTGGCAATATTACCGCCAATCACTTGTACTTGTGGGAAGTTTTGCTTCACCCAACGTACGCGTTCAATTACACCTGCAGAGTGGCCATGTGCAGTATCAACCACAATTACGTCTGCACCTGCTTCAACCAACGCTTCAACACGCGCAGGCGTTTCTGCACCAGTACCAACCGCAGCACCAACACGTAAACGACCTAAATCGTCTTTACAGCTATTTGGGAACGACTCGGCTTTACGGAAATCTGTCACCGTAATTAAGCCTTTAAGCACGTTGTTGTCATCAACAACCAAAACTTTTTCAATGCGATGCTTTTGCAACAATGCTTGAATATTTTCTTTTGATTCGCCTTCTTTTACTGTAACCAGACGTTCTTGCGGCGTCATAATGTTACTAACAGGCTGCTCAAGGTTGGTTTCAAAGCGGGTGTCACGACCTGTAACAATACCGACCACTTTACCATCTTGAACGACAGGTACACCGCTGATGTTGTTGGCTTGCGTAATCGCAATTAACTCACGTACAGTGGTATTTGGCGTGACCGTAATTGGGTCTTTGACCATACCTGCTTCAAATTTTTTCACTCGGCGAACTTCTGCTGCTTGTGCAGCAATGTCCATATTTTTATGCAAGATACCGATACCGCCGTTTTGCGCCATCGCAATTGCCATACGTGACTCAGTCACCGTATCCATTGCAGCAGAAACAAGCGGAATATTTAACTGGATGCCGCGCGTTAGGCGCGAGCGAAGAGAAACATCTTTTGGCAGAACAGTAGAATAGGCAGGGACTAATAAGACATCATCGAAGGTTAACGCTTCTTGAACGATGGTCAACATAACAAGCTCATTGGTAAATTCCGTGGGCTATTATAAACAAATTTTTGATAAAATTGCATGTTCCTCGAAATGAAAATCTGTAAAAAGCAATTTTTTTGTTTTTATAGGTTTTCATGTTCGACTTTTTTAACCATGTTTAACGCGGAATGCTAAAGATATTTTCATTCATTAAATCGATTCCACAAGCTAACTGTTCAATCCAATCTAAAAATTGATTGACCTGTGTTTTACCGATAAATGCTGCGCCATGTTGCGGGACAATCATTTCAATATCGAGCTCGCGCACCATATTCACCCACAAACGAATAATTTTATTGCTACACATATAACGCTGATGGAAGCCCTTCATTTTGGGAATATGCGCATTAAAATCAACAATTGCGGCATCGGCATGTTCAACAATCGATGCGCCCATATCGCCTGAAAACAAAATTTTCGCAACCGGATCATAAAATTGGAAGCTTCCAACCGAATGTAAAAAATGGGCAGGAATTGCCAACACATCATTTAAGCCCAAACGCAAACGCTGCCCTTGGTCAGACAGTTCAATTAAACGATCTTCCCAGTTGCCTTTCATACGCTCACTCATAAAAGACGAACTTAAATGCGGTAAAAAACGCGCCCATAATTTGGAGGCGACAATTTTGGCATCGGTATAGACCAACCAACGCGGCATAGAAGTAATAATGTCGGGATCTTGATGCGATGCCATCACATAATCTAAATTTTTCAGTTTGGTATATTTATTCAGTTCCATGGTTAACGGCACATAGGTTAAGTCACCGCCCGGATCTAATATGGCTGCTCGCTCATGGTCGATAATTAAAAATTGATTGGCTTGAATCCCCTCGCCCACCACCAAACTACTAAAACGAATACATTTATGTGTGCCATTATCGTATAGCACTTGCGATGTGGTGCGTTCGAACATCTTCCCCAACCCCAAAAAAAGAAATATTTATTATTCCTTATAAAATATATGGGATTAGTGCAAGATACAATCAGTTTGCGCTTTTTTTCTTTAAAATCAAAAAGAGACCACAATAGGTGATCTCTTTTTCAGTGCTTAAATTATCTTAATAAATGATTGATTGGCTGTTACCAATAATGTTGCGCCAAGGTTGCAACACCTACGGCAAGAAAAATAAAAGCACCCACTTTATGGATTAAGGCAATTGGAAGTTTATCTGCCAGTTTATTGCCAATAAATACCGCTGGGCCATCGGCTAACATCATACCGGCTGTGGTGCCTAGCATCACCCAAAATACGCTGTCAAACCGTGCCGCTAATGCCACTGTTGCAATTTGGGTTTTATCGCCAATTTCCGCCAAGAAGAATAAAATGAAAGTTGCACCAAACACACCAAAACGCTGCCATTTGGCAATTGCATCATCTTCTTCATCAATAGAATCTGGAATGAGCATCCAAATTGCCATAGCAATAAAGCCCAGCGCCAAAATCCAAATCATCACGGTTGGATTCACAACAGTCGTCAACCATTGTCCAAGCACCGCAGAAACACCATGATTCAGCGTGGTGGCAGCCAAAATAGCAATTAAAATAGGAATGGGTTTACGAAAACGTGCGGCAAGTAACAATGCAAGAAGCTGGGTTTTATCGCCAATCTCTGAAACCAGAACAGTTACAAGAGAAAAAAGAAAGACCATCATATGTGTTTTCTCTGGCTAGCAAAATTTGCCCATGACTTATCTCTCCTGCTAGCCAAAATCTGCAGAGCGATAAATCAAAGGTCTTGCCAACAAAAGATTGCTTTAAAATTAAGCACACTTGGTTCTTTGCTATGATGACCATGTTCGGTGGAACAAGTATGTTGATCATCATCTATTTACCAGAGTAAATAGCGGCTACTCCCCAATGAAGTAACATGAATTATATAAGATTCAGCAAAGTTTTCAATTCATTTTGCATAAAAAAACCCCGCCGAAGCGAGGTTTTTAATTCAATTCAAAAAAGATGTATTACAACAATAAGCTACGAATGTCTTGCAACAATTTGGTTAATTTATTGGTAAAACGTGCCGCATCTGCACCATTAATCACCCGATGATCGTAAGACAATGACAACGGCAACATTAAGCGTGGATCAAAATCTTTACCATTCCAAACTGGCTGCATAGTCGCTGGTGAAATACCTAAAATTGCCACTTGTGGCCAGTTTACCAATGGGGTAAATGCCGTTCCACCAATCGCGCCTAAGCTTGAAATAGTGAAGTTTGCGCCTTGCAAATCTTTCGGAGACAATTTCTTATCACGTGCTTTTTGACCCAACACACCCAATTCCACCGCAATTTGCTTAATGGTTTTTTGGTCAGGATTACGCAGTACAGGAACCGTTAAACCATCTGGGGTTGCAACCGCAATGCCCATATGAATTTCATTGCGTAAAAGCACCGATTTACCATCATCTGCTAAATGGCCTGCGAATTCACGCTCTTCTTTCAACAAATGCGCAACCGCTTTGATGATGAATGCCATAATGGTCAGGCTGATGCCGTCTTTCTTAAAGTTGCCTTTAAGCTCATTACGCCATGCTTCAAGCTCGGTAATATCCGCCAAGTCAAATTGGGTTACTTGTGGAATAAAGTTATTCAACGACAATTGTGGAATCGACACTTGCTGTAAACGTGTTAAGGCTTTTTCTTCTACACCACCAAAGGCGCTGAAGTCTGGCAATTTTGGCAAGCCTGAAGCAACCGCTGCTGCAGCAGCTTTTGGTGATTCAACAGGTGCAGTTAAGCGCTGTTTCACATAAGCAAATACATCTTCTTTCATGATACGGCCATGGTGCTCACCAGAAGTGCTCACCTGAGCCAATACCACACCGAGTTCACGCGCCAATTTACGTACCGCAGGGCCAGCATACACTTTAGCATTGGCAGCTTGCTGCTCTTTGCTTAATTTCTCTGCTGGATGTGCAGCCGCAGAAACAGGAGCGGCTGTTTTTTCTGCAACAGGCGCTTTTGCGGCAGGTTCTGCCTTGGCCGCTTGAGGCGCAGCAGGTGCTGATGCAACTGGTGCTTGACCTTTCACTTCAATGGTTGCGAGTGCCAAACCTTGTGATACTTGCTGACCTGCTTGTAAGTGAATGGCTTTGACCACACCAGCCACCGTACTTGGGACTTCAACGGTTGCTTTGTCTGATTCAACCACAACAATGCTTTGGTCAACGTCAACCGTATCACCCACTTGAATTAACACTTCGGCAACTGTGGCTTTATCTACACCCAAGTCTGGAATGCTGATTTCAACATCGCCTGCTGGTTGTGCTGGTGCACTGGCAACAGGTGCAGCCACTGGCTCAGCTTTGCTCTCAACTTTAGTTTCAGCAGCTTGTGCTTGAGGTGCAGCCGCAGCAGATGCTGTGGTTTTCACCGTCATGAGCAGCACGCCTTCTTTCACGCTATCGCCTGCGCTCACTGCAATCGACTCAATTGTCCCTGCAACCGTGCTTGGTACTTCAACAGAAGCTTTATCTGATTCTAACAAGACTAAACTGTCATTTTCAGCAATCACGTCGCCAACGCTGACCAAAAGCTCAGCCACCAAGGCTTTTTCAACACCAATGTCAGGTACTTGAACCTCAACCACTTGCGATGTGCTTGGCGCAGCAGGAGCCGCAACTGGCGCTGCTTCTTTTTCCTCTTGTGCAGCAGGTGTTGGCGTTGCCGCAGGTGCAACTTTTTCAGGCTCCGCAGCAGCTTGAGATTCAAGCTCAATCAGCACAGTCCCTTCTGCAACGCTGTCGCCTTCTTTAACCAAAATGGCTTTCACCACCCCTGCAGAAGTGCTTGGCACTTCAACAGAGGCTTTGTCCGACTCAAGCAATACAAGGCTGTCATTTTCAGCAATGGTATCGCCCACTTTCACTAAAATTTCAGCAACGGTCGCTTTATCAACACCAATGTCAGGAGTTGTGATTTGCATGATTACTTCTCCTCACCTGATTGTGCTTCTTGGTATGCCGCAACAGCTTGAACTTCAGGATGTGTTTGCGGTGCCCAAGCCACTGGACGATCGGTATCAATTTCGAAGGTTGAAATCGCATCTTTAACTAAACGTGCATCCACTTCGCCTTCATCCGCTAATTTCTTCAATGTTGCAACAACAATGTGTGCAGCATCTACACCAAAGTAGCTACGTAGGTTGGCGCGCGTATCTGAACGACCAAAACCGTCTGTACCCAAAGCCACAAATGGGCGATTGTCTGGCAAATAGGCACGCACTTGCTCGCTATAAGCACGCATATGATCCGTTGCCGAAACCACAATACCGTCTGTACCACGAAGCAATTGTGAAACCCACGCTTCTTTAGTTTCTTCTGCCAATGGATGCAAGCGGTTATATTCTTCACACGCCATACCATCACGTGCCAACTCGTTAAAGCTGGTCACTGACCATACATTTGAATGGATTTGGTATTCTTCACGTAAGATTTTCGCCGCTTTGATGACTTCACGTAAAATTACGCCTGAACCCATCAACTGAACCGTTGCTTTTTCGTCTTCTTCGAACAAATACATACCACGTTTGATGCCTTCTTCAACACCTTGTGGCATGGCCGGTTGTTCGTAGTTTTCGTTCATTACAGTTAAGTAATAGAATACGCGCTCTTGGTTCACATACATGCGTTTTAAGCCGTCATGCATAATCACCGCAAGTTCATAACCAAAACATGGATCATACGATACGCAGTTTGGAATGGTGCCCGCTAAAATGTGTGAGTGACCGTCTTGGTGCTGTAAGCCTTCACCGTTCAGTGTGGTACGTCCTGCAGTTGCACCAAACAAGAAACCTTGTGCTTGTGCATCGCCTGCAGCCCATGCAATATCACCAATACGTTGGAAACCAAACATTGAGTAGTACATGTACATTGGAATCATTGGCAAGTTATTGGTTGAATAACTGGTTGCCAACGCTGCCCATGCGCTCATCGCACCGGCTTCGTTAATCCCTTCTTGTAGCATGTGACCATCTTTGGCTTCACGATAGTTCATCAGCTGTTCTTGGTCTTCAGGGGTATATTTTTGACCGTGTGCGGCATAAATACCCAACTGACGGAACATGCCTTCTAGACCAAAGGTACGTGCTTCATCTGGAACGATTGGCACTACGCGGTCTTTAATGGCTTTTTCTTTTAACAACGCAGAAATTAAACGCACCGATACCATGGTGGTCGATTGCTCTTTACCGCCACTGCCTTTTAATACCGCATCAAATACTGAAAGTTCAGGAATTTCAAGCGCTACGCTGTCTTTACGACGGGCAGGTAAATAGCCACCTAACGACTCGCGACGACCTTTCAAATATTTCATTTCTGGCGAGTTTTCGCTTGGACGATAAAACGGTAATTCTTCTAATTGCTCATCGGTAAATGGCAAGTTAAAACGATTACGGAAATATTTTAACGATTCAACATGCATCTTCTTGATTTGATGAGTTTTATTTACCGCTTCAATTTCATCAGACAAGCCATAACCTTTTACCGTTTTGGCTAAAATAACAGTTGGTTGACCATTACTTTGGGTTGCAGCAGCGTAGGCAGCATAAACTTTGTATGGGTCGTGACCACCACGATTCAAGGCTTCGATGTCTTCATCGCTTAAACCTTTCACCAATTCTTCAGATTCAGGATACTGACCAAAGAAGTGCTCACGAGTATAACCACCACCCTTAACTTGGTAGCGTTGGTAATCACCATCGACCGCTTCTTCCATACGCGCTTTTAACGCACCTGAAGTGTCTTGAGCCAATAATGGATCCCAATGACGTCCCCAAACCACTTTAATGACACGCCAGCCTGCGCCACGGAAAATTGACTCAAGCTCTTGAATAATTTTACCGTTACCACGTACCGGACCATCTAGACGCTGTAAGTTACAGTTGACCACCCACACCAGGTTGTCTAATTTTTCACGACCCGCCAGTGAAATAGCACCTAAGCTTTCTGGCTCATCCATTTCACCATCGCCTAAGAATGCCCAGACTTTACGGTCTTCTTCTTTGATTAAACCGCGGTTCATCAAATACTTTTGGATGTGTGCTTGGTAAATCGACATAATTGGACCAAGACCCATCGATACCGTTGGGAACTGCCAATAGTCAGGCATTAAGTAAGGATGCGGATAACTTGGCAAACCGTTACCGCCCACTTCGCGACGGAAATTGCTCAACTGCCCTTCAGTTAAACGGCCTTCTAAAAATGAACGTGCATAAATCCCTGGCGCACAATGACCTTGGATATAAAGCATATCCCCCCCAAAATGGTCATTTGCGCCGCGGAAAAAGTGGTTAAAGCCCACATCGTACAAGGTCGCACTTGATGCGAAACTTGCTAAGTGCCCCCCTAAATCATCCCCAGTTTTATTCGCGCGAAGCACCATCGCCAATGCATTCCAACGAATCAGAGCACGAATACGGCGCTCCATATCCTGATCACCAGGCATTGCTGGTTCTTCTTGTATCGAAATCGTATTGAGATATGGCGTATTTAGACGCTGAATAGGCACATGTTTTGCAATAGCGCGTTGATAAAGTTTTTCTAATAAGAATGCCGCACGTTCCGTTCCCATATGCTGTAAAACTGAATCAAAAGCATCTTCCCATTCTAGGGTTTCTTGTGCGTCAGAATCACCATAATACGCCATGTTCCACCTTTCCTTAATCATTATGAACAACCTAATAGTTTTACCATATTTTGCGATCAAGACGTTATGGCTACTTTTAAATATAACTACATATTTACATTTCCAAAAAAAATGATGCTTATTTTTTAAGCGCAATAAATAAAAAATCGCCCAATAAGGCGATTTTAGACGGATCATTCATGAATGAGGTTTTTTAGGAACGACCCGTAAGACTCAAAAAATAAGAATTAAGGCAACATGGCGAGATAGGTACTTGGATTCTTACGCGTACCATCTTTCACCACTTCAAAATGTAAATGCGGGCCTGTGCAACGGCCAGTACAACCCACTTTTGCAATTTCTTCGCCTGCAGTGACATGATCACCAACGCCAACTAACACACGAGACGCATGCCCATAACGAGTAATAAACCCATTACCATGATTCACTTCAACAAATTGACCGTAACCATTTACCCAGCCTGCGCGTGTCACTACACCTGCGCCAGCGGCATAAATAGAGGTGCCTGTCGGTGCAGATAAATCGATGCCTTCATGTGGGCGCGTTGTGCCTAATAGGCTACGCATACCAAATTCTGAAGAAACACGTACCATGTCTGGCAAAGGATTGGCTTTCATCCAGTTACTTGAACCGGTAGAGCTTGACGATGCCATATATTTTTTAACTGAGCTGTTATCGAAGCTGACACTTTTTGAGCTGTTTTGACGTAATTTCACGTTAAGTTGCGTTGCAGATGAATTACTTTCTTCAGCAGTATTGTATGAACCAGTTGAAAGTGTTCGACTTAACTTTTCTAATTGATCGGGTGAAGATGCAGGCTGTGTTTCAATTAAATCTGCAAAAACCACGGGTGTAGCAACTAACAAAGATAACGCAAATAAAATACGTCGCATAAAAAACCTCTCAAAAATACGGCAAAATCAACAAATCCAGCGCTGATACTTGTGTCACTTGATATTCAGCTCTAAGATGAAATAAGCAAGATAGGAATACGTTATGTCTGAACCCACCAACATTTTTCAATCGAAGCAGAAACAGGCGCGAACAGGTCAATTCAATCAACTTGTTCACCAAGTTGGCTATTGGCAAAAACTCACCCAACGCATTCAAAATGTTCTACCTCAGCCCGAAAACTGGCAGGTGGCATATTATCAACATGGGCTTTTAATTGTTACAGGTACAAATCAAGCCATGATTAGTCAACTTGGATACCTACAACAGCACTATGTTGCTCAGCTTAAATTATTACCAGAATTCAATGAATTACAAAAAATTCGAGTCAGTCTTCGTGTTGAAAAACAGCCTGAAGTTTCAATAAAACAGGAACCTAAAGCATTACCAATTGAAACACAACAAATGTTACAAGGAGCCGCTGAGTTTATAAACGATCCTAAGCTTAGCCAAGCTATGCGTCGTTTGGCAAGCGTTACTAAGTAACAATGTTCTATTTAGCCAATAATTTCAGGATAAACCATCAACTTAAAATAGTGTTTTCGTGACCATTTGATTAAAGTTTTGTTAAAATTAAGTAGTTTAGCTCACACTCACATAAGAAATTGGGCATTGATTCATGTCATCAAATGTTACAATTTCATAGCTCGTTGGATCATTTTTGACAGAATGTAGCAATTGATTGTTCAACGCATGCCCTGACTTGTAGGCATCGAATTTGGCAATAATTTGATGCCCCAGTAGATATAAGTCACCCACAGCATCTAAAATTTTATGTCGCACAAACTCATCGTCATAACGTAAGCCTTCTTCATTCACCACACCGGTATCATCCACCCCAATCGCATTTTCAAGACTGGCGCCTAACGCCAAATTATTGGCTTTGAGAAAATCAAGGTCTTTCATAAAACCAAACGTTCGTGCATCGCTCACTTCATAGACAAAAATTTCGGTTGAAAAATCAATGGTGGCAGACTGGTATTCTTTGGCAAAGGCTGGATGGTCAAAATCGATGGTAAAGTTCAACTGAAATCCATCGTGTGGGGTAAAGGCTGCGCGTTTATCAGCAATGGTCGCTTCAACTGGTTTGAGAATTTTTATGAATTTTTTCGGTGCGTCTTGTTCAACCAAGCCGCCTTGCATTAATAGATAAATAAATGGACCTGCACTACCATCCATAATAGGCACTTCAGATGCTGAAACTTCAACAATCAGGTTATCAATCCCTAACGCTGCAATGGCACTCATCACATGCTCAATGGTGCCCACTTTAATCTCATCTTGCACAAGATTTGAACACATAAAGGCTTCTTGAATCAGCATAGCATCTGCAGGAAGGTCGACAGGTGGCTGCATATCGATACGACGAAAAACAATCCCTGAATCAACCGTATGGGGCACAAAATTAATCATGACTTTTTGCCCGCTGTGCAAGCCAATACCGCTGGCTTTAACAACACGCTTTAATGTACGTTGCTTCAACATCTGGACTGTCTTCTACCTTTACAAACCGCTCAAGATTATCACATTTAATCATTGATAAAAAAGAAAAAGGCAGGTTAATTACACCTGCCTTTCTCTATAAAGCCAATTGTTTTTTTCAATAGTTACTTACTTTGTTGTTTTTTCAAGTAATCCTGAATACTCATTGGGCTTGGTCGACCTGTACTTGCCGCAGCGGCTGCCACGGTATCTGGTTGATTTTGACGCTGAATTGCTGGAATGTCGTCATCGGCAACCGTTTGTGTAGCATGCGAATTGGCAACCGCTGCTTGCTGATGACTGGCCGCTGCTTTGCGTCGTGCATCTTGTGCATTGGCATTGCGGGTTAAGCCTGTTGCAATAACGGTCACACGAATTTCATCACGTGCATCTGGGTCGAAAACAGTACCAAAGAACACTTCACCTTCGTCTAAATCTACAATTTGATTCACAACGTCAGTAATAATTTGGGTTTCGCGTAAGGTTACATCGTTGCCACCAGTAATGTTAATCAACACACCTTTGGCATTAATGATGTTTACGTTATCGAGTAATGGGCTACGAATGGCTAAACGCGCCGCTTCTTCTGCACGCTCTGGACCTGAACTTTTCCCTTCGCCCATCATGGCATAACCACGTGTGCTCATGGCGGTTTTTAAATCGGCAAAGTCGAGATTGATGTGTCCTGGGCGCACAACCAAGTCAAAAATACTACGAACAGCATTCAGCAAGACATCATCGGCTTTTTTATAAGCGTCTTGCATAGAAATATCGCCATAAACATTAAGTAAACGCTCATTTGGAATAATAATCAGCGAGTCTACAAATTGTTCGAGTGCTTCAATGCCTTTTTCTGCAGATTTTTGACGGCGACGACCTTCAAAACTAAATGGCGTGGTCACTACACCTACCGTAAGAAGCCCCATTTCTTTGGCAACTTCTGCAACAACAGGGGCTGCGCCCGTACCTGTACCCCCCCCCATACCGGCAGTAACAAACACCATGTCTGCACCTTCTAAGTGCTGACGAATTTGTTCACGGCTTTCTTCTGCAGCAATTTGCCCAACCTCTGGGTTTGCACCTGCACCTAAACCACGGGTACTTTGCTCGCCAAGTTGGATTTTAAAAGGTGCGTTCATACGATCGAGTGCTTGTCTGTCTGTATTTGCACAAACAAATTTTACACCTTTAATATCGGATTGAACCATGTGTTGAACAGCATTACCACCGCCACCACCAACACCAAATACTGTGAAACGGGCTTGGCCGTTACCATCGGTTTGTTCTTCGTCTAAAAATTCAAATGAGGCCATGACCTGTCGTGTTCCTAATGCTTATTGGCAGCCATTTGAGCCCGTTACTGCCTACAACGTCTATTTATTTTAGCATGCTGTGCATCTGCTCTATTTGTCAAGTATAGTGCTTTTTGCTTACAACATTCCAACATTATTCACTATTTAAACAAACTAGAAAATTGACTTCAGTTTGTTATTTAATAAATCCCAACCATTTTTTAAACGTGACACAAAATTAGTATCATGACTCACATCGGTTGCATCAATTGCGTCTGGTGTTTCGGCTTGGCTATACATGAGCAAACCGGCCGCAGTTGCATATTGAGCGCGGCGCAATGCAGCCAACTGTGTATCTTCTGCGGTGACTTGTAAAGGTGAATTGCCCAGATGCGCCGACACACCCAACATACGGCGTGCAAAGCTAATCATGCCTTCAATTTGGCAAACATCACCGGTTAAAACCACGCCATGATATAAACCATCAATCGCGCCTGTTTGCTCTAAATCTGTAAAAATGCTTCTAAAGATTTCTTCGTAGCGCGCAATAATAATTTCGCTTAATTCAATGCGACTAATGGTTTGTGGGCCTTCAATCCCCTGCACATTAATCATATGGTCAGGCTTGACTACGTCTAAATCGACACAACCATGCAAAATTTTAATTCGTTCTGCTTCATCGGTGGTGGTTTGTAAAACCGCAGCAATATCGCGTGTTACATGCTCGCCACCAATGGCATAGGTTTTGGTCAGTGCTAAACGGCCATCTAAATACACCGCAATATTGGTTGTGCCCGCGCCAATATCAACCAAGCAAACGCCATAATCTTTTTCATCTTGCAATAAACTGGCTTCAGCAGTGGCAAGGTTAGAAACCACCATGCGCTCGACACCAATGTTCGCGCCTTTCATCGCCCGATCTAGATTTTGCATGGTGCTAATCGGTAACATCATCAACTGATAATGTCCGGTCATGCTTTGAGCCGCCATATTAATCGGATTGGTAACCCATTGCTGATTATTGTCGAGCTCAAATCCTAACGGAACAGCACTGATTAAATAATGGTCGGGTGAAATATGGCTCGCCTTGGCTAATTCTAAAGCGCGCACCACTTCACTGGTGCTAATGACTTGCTCCGCATTGGCAATTGGGGTTCGACCAACGGCATAAAAGCTTTTCAGGTCGGTACTAGGAATAGACACCCATGCCGAATGCACGCGACATTCCGCCATATTTTCTGCTTCTGACACCGCATTTTTAATTGCAGAAATGACTTTGTCTAGGTTAACGATTTTACCTTTACTCATTCCCCGATTTCGGGCGGTTGCCATACCCACAACCTGAATATTATCAGACGCATGCACTTTAGCAATTAAGACAGAAACTTTATGCGTCCCAATGTCTATTGCTACAACCGAGGGAGCCGCTTCACTCATTATCCACTACCATTTCATCATTAAGTTAAGTTATGGCTTAGCGCCGGTTTATTTTTTAGCCATGCTTATGGGGTTGCAGGAGTTTTCCCAGTAACCGCAGGCTCATTGTTTGTTAATACAAATTGACCATGTGACACAGGTGCAGCACCTTTCCACTGAATTGCCAATCCATTTCGATAACGTAAGTCGACCGTAACAATTTGCGACCACACCGGTTTTAAATCGCTGCCGGCCAATTGGCTTAATCGTTGTAGTTTACTCATGGTTTGGTCTTGATCCACTATAATTCGTAAACCTGAATCGAATTGCATGAACCATGTCATTCGCTCAGTTAAATACAATTCGGTTAAATGCAAATTAAACGGTTGGAACAATTGGTTAATTTCATTATATCGACGCATCATCAATTGTGCTTGACTAATTGGTCCATGCATCAACGGTAAATCGGTATGTGGCTGAATGACAGCTTCACTAAATACTTCGCCGCTGTCGCTAAGCAAACGTCCGGTTCCCCAACGTGCAATGCCATGGCGCGGAATCACCCGCACGCGAATGGCATTTGGCCACGCCCGCGAAACCACCACACGTTCAACCCAAGACACCTGCAAGGCGCGATCTCGGATTTGCTCTAGGTCTGAGGTGAAGTAGTTATTTTGCATCACAGGCTTCACTTGAGCCATGACTTGTTGGGTCTGTATTGGCGAATCTGTACCGACCACTTCAAGATCGGCCACACGCGCATCGGTAATCACTTTGTATAAACCCAAAATGCCGGCAATAAAGACCAAGGTTGCAACAATCAAAAGCAACCATCCACCGAGGTTCAGCAGCTTTTCTGAACGGGTCGGTGGCTTTTCATGAATTGAGGTGACAGCCGCACGTTTGCGACGCATTGAAGCAGGTAGTTGCGCCATAAATTAGCGAGCCGTATCCGTTAATGTTTGTTCAAGAATAGCCAGACACAGTGCGTCAAAGTCATAACCTACCGCTTTAGCCGCCTTAGGAACCAATGAATGACTGGTCATGCCTGGCACGGTATTGACTTCAAGCAACCAGAATTTACCTTGTTGATCTTGCATCGCATCAATTCGCCCCCAACCGCTTGCACCCACTGCTTGGAATGCACGCAAGGTCAATTGCTGTAATTGTTTTTCGTCATCTTCACTTAAACCACATGGAATGCCATATTCAACGTCATTGCGTTGATATTTGGCTTCATAATCATAAAATGCCACATCGGCAGGCGGTTGCAAGCGAATGACCGGTAAAGGCTGATTATTTAACATGGAGATAGTAAATTCTCGTCCCGTAATCCATTTTTCAGCCATAACTACCGCATCGTGTTGGGTGGCTTTGGCTAAGGCTGCGGCAAAATCTTCAGCTTTTTCAACCTTGCTCATGCCAACGCTTGAACCTTCGTGCACTGGCTTAATAATTAAAGGCAAGCCCAATTCTGCAATCACGGCATTCAGGTCTGTTTCAGCACTGACAATACGATAGGGCGCAGTGGGTAATTCAGAACCTTGCCAAATTTGCTTGGTTTTGACTTTGTCCATACCAATTGCAGAGCCTTGAACACCAGTACCGGTATAAGGAATATTCAGCCATTCTAAAACGCCCTGAATCTGACCATCTTCACCGCCTCGCCCATGCAACACGATAAAAGCACGGTCGAATCCAACCAGTTCGGTCACAGGCTGTTGCTGAGGATCGAACCCATGTGCATCAACCCCTGAGCGCAATAAAGCATCAAGCACCGCTTGACCACTTTCTAACGAAACTTCCCGTTCCGCAGATTTCCCACCAAACAACACTGCGACTTTGCCGAATTTTGCTGCATCTGACACGTTTTTTATCCTTAAATTAAGCTAATAACTTTTGAAGCATGACAACTTAAACCATTATTTCAAGAATAGCTGTTTTTGCGCCAATTCAACTGAAATTGCACCCACATTGCCTGCGCCTTGCGTCAATAAGAGGTCATTCGGTTGTAACACTTGTTGCATCACATTTTCAAGATTACCTTCAACAGGATCAATCAAAATTGGTTCAACCTGACCACGCAAACGCAAACTACGTGCCAACGAACGACTATCTGCGCCAACAATTGGTTTTTCACCAGCGGCATATACTTCAAGTAATAACAGTTGATCAACCTGAGATAACACTTCAATAAAGTCGTCAAAACAGTCGCGCGTGCGACTATAACGATGTGGTTGGAACAACATCACCAAACGACGATCGGGATGGCTTTGACGCGCCGCTTTAATAGTGGCTTCCACTTCTTTTGGATGATGCCCGTAATCATCGACTAATTTAATGTTACCTTCGCCTAGTGCAAACTCACCCTGTACTTGGAAACGACGACCCACACCGCTAAAACCTTCTAAAGCACGCGCAATGGCAGCATCAGAAACACCTTCATCTGTTGCAATACCAATAGCAGCCAAAGCATTCAAGATATTATGTAAGCCCGGCTGATTGATGGTTAACGATAAAGGTTCTTTGCCTTTACGCAGCACGGTAAAATGCGAACGCATACCATCTTGATCGACATCAATCGCACGGATATCGTTATCTTCATTAAAACCGTAAGTTAATGTTGGACGACCAAATCGCGGCATAATTTCACGCACATTGGCATCATCGCCACACACCACAGCCAAACCATAGAATGGCAAGTTATGAATAAAATCAACAAAAGTATCTTTTAATTTATCAAAACTGCCTTCGTAGGTGTCCATGTGGTCGGCATCAACATTGGTAATAATTGCCGCCATGGGTTGTAAATATAAAAATGATGCATCCGACTCATCGGCTTCCGCCACAATATAGCGGCTCGCACCCAATGCGGCATTTACACCAGTACGATTCAACAAACCACCAATCACATAGGTTGGATCTAGGTTTTCTTCGGCCAACATAGTGGTCAGTAAACTGGTGGTTGTGGTTTTACCATGCGTTCCTGCCACGGCAATACCATGACGATAGCGCATTAATTCACCGAGCATTTCAGCACGGCGTACCACGGGAATGCGCTGCTCTAAAGCAAATTTGACTTCTGGATTTTCTGGATCAATAGCGGTTGAAACCACCAACACATCAACTTCTTTTAAGTTATCTGCGCTATGTCCGATATAAACCTTAATGCCTTTTTCTTCTAAATGCAGGGTTGTTTTCGAGGCTTTAATATCTGAACCGGAAACCTTGTAGCCCTGATTTTTAAGCACTTCTGCAATACCACACATACCCGCACCGCCAATTCCCACAAAATAGATGTGTTTAATACGGCGCATTTCAGGAATTTTAATCAGTTTCTTTGCTTGGTCGGCAGGGGTTGTTGGTGACATACAATACTCTAACTTATAATGCTTGAATTAAATGAACCACATCTTGTGCGGCTTGTGTTTGGGCATGCTGACGCGCTTTTACGGCCATTTCGGACAAAAGCTGACGATTCATTAATGGCATGAATAGCGCATGTAAAGACTCAGCCGTCATAGTTTTTTGTGGGCAAATTTTGGCAGCACCCACTTTTGCTAAAAAGCCTGCATTGGCTGTTTGATGATCATCTACAGCTGAAGGCAACGGAATAAAGACCGCAGCCACGCCCGCAGTTGCAACTTCAGTCACCGTTAATGCGCCTGCTCGGCAAATAATTAAATCGGCATTACTATAAGCCGCTGCCATATTTTCAATAAATGGCACCACTTCAGCTTGCAGGGTACTTGGTGCATCTGCATAGGCATCTTGTGTTTGGCTTAACTGTTGCTGCCCACATTGATGCACAATATTAAGCGGCACATTTAAGGCTTTTAATGCCGCAGGTAAATTTTGATTTAATGCCTGCGCACCTAAAGAACCACCGACAATTAAAATTTGTAATGGCGCTTGCGCGATTTCACGCTGCTCATAACGCCATGCAGGACTTAAAATCTCACTAATTTCTTGGCGAACAGGATTTCCTGTGGTGACCACTTTGTCACTGGCAGGGAATGTATTTGGGAACGCCTGACAGATTTTTTTGGCAATACGTGCCAATTGTAAGTTGGTAAAGCCAGCCACCGCATTTTGTTCATGAATCAGCACCGGAATACCCAATGCACGCGCAGCCAAGCCACCGGGACCTGCAACATACCCCCCAAAACCTGCCACCACATCGACCTTTTCTTTTTTCATATACGCCATTGCGCTTAGAGTGGCTTTTAAAATTTTAAACGGTGCAAGTAATTTACGCACAGCACCATTACCACGCACACCCTGAATATCAATGTGATACATTGGGATATTTTGATCTTTCAGCAGACGATTTTCCATACCATTTGGCGTGGCTAACCATGACACACGGTGCCCTTGTTGTTGTAATAATCGTGCAACGGCTAACGCAGGAAAGACATGTCCACCTGTGCCTGCTGCCATCAGTAAAATATGTTTTGTGTTTGCTGCTTGAGAATTTGTCACTATCTATACTTCAATGCGTTATGTTTCGTACATTTCTAAGGTTATTTTAATCATAAAGTCACACAGGCGTGAATGCTTTTCACGTCTTTTCAACAAATATTGATTGATTAAATTAATTTCAGCAATAATTTTGATAATAATCAACGACAAACAAATGATCTTCTGTAGCTTATTTAGACTGAATAACCACAACATCAGATGTCTATTTTTGACCAAGCGGTCTTCAATCGTGCGCTTCATGGTATTCATAGCATAAGCGCATTCTTAATGCGCTTATTTTAACGCCAATTAAACTAGCGCCCCTGCTCCAACACGTCAAATAACGTATCGGCAATTGAGGTTCCAAATTGGCTATCAATTTCACGAATACAGGTTGGACTTGTCACATTAATTTCAGTCACATAATCACCGATTACATCCAAACCGACAAAAATTAAGCCTTTTTCACGCAAGAATGGCCCGACTTTTGCGGCAATTTTTTGATCATTTTCAGTCAGTGGACGCGCTTCACCCAAACCGCCAGCAGCCAAGTTGCCACGCACTTCGCCATTTTGCGGAATACGCGCCAAACAATAGGGAATCGGTTCGCCATTGACCATTAAAATGCGTTTATCCCCATCGATAATTTCAGGAATGTAGCGCTGCGCCATAATTGGGCGAGTGCCCATTTCGGTCAGCATTTCTAGGGTCGAGCCAATATTTAAGCCACCTTGCGTAATGCGAAAAATACCTGTTCCACCCATGCCATCCAACGGTTTTACAATTACATCGGCATGGGTTTGCACAAATTCGCGAATCAAACTTTGCTGCGACGTCACCAAAGTTGGCACTTGTAACTCTGGAAATTGGGTCGCAAATAGTTTTTCATTACAGTCACGCAAAGACTGTGGTTTGTTTATAATCCAAGCACCTTCACGTTCGGCTTGTTCCAATACATACGTGGTATACACGAAATTCATATCGAACGGTGGGTCTTTACGCATTAAAACTACATCATAGTCGGCAAGTGACTGTTTTTGCTTGTCGCCTAACTCGTAATAATGGCTGTAATCTTCAAAGACTTTAAGCGGCGAAATTAAACCAAAGGCTCTACCTTGGTCAATGTATAAATCTTGCTGTAATGCATAGCCCAATTCATGCCCACGACGACTTGCTGCCCACAGCATGGCCATGGTGGAATCCTTTTTTAAATTTACATTTTCAATTGGGTCCATGACGACAAGTACGCGCATGATTTTTGCTCTCATTTTTGAATGATCAAAGTATAGCGAAGATTAAGCCGTGAATTCAGCAAATTTAGCCAGCACGCGAAAATTCTGCCGCTGCCTGAAAAACCGCTTGATCTGGATAAACGCCGGTATATAACGAAAATTGTTCTAAGGCTTGTAAGGCAAAAACTTCTGAACCTTGAATGGTGACTTTGCCTTGCAGATTTGCCAATTGAATCATCGGAGTATTTTCAGGCAATGCGACTACATCAAAAATGATTTTTGCCGCATGAATGTCTTGCGCTGAAAAAGCCAAATCTTGTTCAAATGCGGTTCCTGCCATGCCCACGGGCGTTGCGTTAATCAGCAATTCAACAGTGTCATCTTGCAGTTCTTTTTGCCATACATAACCACTGCTTTGGGCTAATGCTTGGCCTGCATTTTCATTTTTTGCCACAATAATCCCGTTTTTAAAGCCTTTGTTTTTTAAAGCAAATGCCACAGCTTTGGCCATACCCCCACTGCCCTTTAAGGCAAATTTGGTATCGGGTGAAATGTTATATTTTTCAATAATTTTTACAATGGCAATGTAATCGGTATTGTAGGCTTTGAGCACTCCATTGGTATTCACAATGGTATTAACCGACTGAATGGCCGTTGCTGATGCATCCATTTCATCTACCAACGCCATCACATCTTCTTTATACGGCATAGAGATGGCGCAACCACGCACTGGCAAACCACGCACACCAGCAATCGCTTGAGCTAAATCGGTTGGCGCAAAGGCTTTGTAGACATAATTTAAATTTAATGCGTCATAAAGATAGTTATGAAAGCGTGTACCAAAATTACTAGGTTTGGCTGCTAATGACATGCATAGTGTCGTATCTTTATTTAGTCGCATTGAAGGTTCCTACTTTTTTATATGGTTATCGCTGTTTAAAACGGCATTATTATAGGCATAAATCGACTTTAAATCGCCACGATCTCACAATAGTCAAACAGATGCTTTTGCGCTACATTAAAAACATCTGTTTGAATGATATTGCCACATGAAACTGTACCGCTATTTAACTGGCCCAGACGATGCGCAATTTTGTGCACGTGTCAGCCAAGCACTCAACCGTGGCTGGGAACTATACGGTTCACCCACCATGAGTTTTAATGGCACACAGATGATTGTTGGTCAAGCGATTGTGAAAGAAGTCAAAGATAAACATCAACCCAACACAGATATGGTGCAAACACTCAAACAACACGCATAAAAAAACCTATCCGAAGATAGGATGTTTTAACATGTTAGATGCCGTATTTGACGCGATAATCTTCCATTTTTGCCAAGGCTTGAGTCTCGCCCTTAGACTCTAAATAATTCATCAGGTCTTTCATGCTAATTAAAGCATGCACAGGAATTTCTAATTCTTTTTGTACTTCTTGAATGGCAGACAGTTCACCTTGACCTCGCTCTTGACGATCTAGCGCGACCAAAACCCCTGCAATGCTTGCACCCGCATTTTTTAAAATCGTCACTACTTCACGAATGGCCGTACCTGCGGTAATTACATCATCAATAATCCAGACTTTTTTACCTGCAACCGATGCACCTACCAACATACCACCTTCACCATGGTCTTTGGCTTCTTTACGGTTAAATCCCCATGGCACACTTTGACCATGCACTTGCGATAAAGCAACTGCGGTGGCGGCAACAAACGGAATACCTTTATAAGCTGGCCCAAAAATCACGTCTACATTTTGGCATTGGGTTAATTTATCTGCATAGCCATTGGCCAACAAAGACAAGGCTTCACCATCATTTAACAACCCAGCATTAAAAAAATACGGGCTGACACGGCCTGATTTTAAGGTAAACTCACCAAATTTCAGCACACCGCGTGATAACGCGAGTTCGATAAAAGCTTGCGGGTTAAAAGACGACGGCGTTGTCATAGGTGCTCCAAATTCATCAAATTGAGGTCAAACGTAACTATGATAGCAAAGGATCACTATCCAAGTGATGTAAAAATTCTACGCGTGGTATCAATTAACGTAAATGGTTTACGTGCATCGGTCACCAAAGGGTTACTAGAGTGGATGGAACAATCTGAAGCTGACGTGATTTGTATGCAAGAAAGTCGAATTACCCATGCGCAGTGGACCGATAAATTTAAGCCCGAAGGTTGGTATACGCATTTATTCCCAGCCGAACGTGCAGGTTATGCAGGTACCGCCATTTATAGCCGCTTGCCGTTTAAATCGGTACAAGATGGTTTAGGTTTTGAACTGGCCGATTCGCAAGGCCGTTTCATTGCGGCAGAATTTGATTTAGGGCTGGATCAATCCGCCTATATTTGCTCGTTATATTTACCTTCGGGTTCGTCAGGCGATGAAGCCCAAGCCCGTAAAGATGTATTTTTAGCAGAATACGCCAAAATTTTAAAACAATGGCGTGATGAAAATAAATCGATCATCGTTTGTGGCGACTACAATATTGTGCATAAACGCATTGATATTAAAAATTGGTCGGGTAATCAAAAGTCATCGGGTGTTTTACCGCATGAACGTGCGTGGCTCGATCACATTTATGATGAACTGGGCTACGTGGATACCTTCCGTGAAGTGAGAAAGGAAGCCGAGCTCTATTCATGGTGGTCGAATCGCGGACAAGCACGTGCCAAAAATGTCGGATGGCGGATTGACTATCAAGCCTGTTCACCAGACTGGAAAACACGTACAGTCAATGCTTGGGTCTATAAAGATGAATGGTTTAGCGACCATGCCCCCGTTATTATTGACTATAAAATTGGCTAAAAAGCAGAACACTTGTTCTCTTAAATAGCAGAAATAGCTTACATCTATTGTCGTTTATGTAGCTTTTTTCTAAAAATGAATTATTGCATTATAGCCGCACGGCACAAGGACATGTCAGGATGACAAAGGGATAGGACGCCGTAGGATGAAATTAAATAAATGCTTTCGAGTGTTTATTTCAAGGATGTGACATTGGACGTTATATGTGAGACCCGCATGATCAGGATGATTAAATGCGGGTTTTCTCTTTTTTAGATGTATTGTTTTTAGAGTCTGAGCTAAGCCAATTTTGTAAAATCGTTAACTGCTCTGGTACTCAAAATAAAAATGATCCATACATACAGACTAGAGCTTTTGATTATTTTTGGTTAGGCTAAGTTTATCTATTCTTCTTCACGATATTTACCATGTTCAAAATTTACGGCATTAAAAACTGTAATTCTATGAAAAAAGCCTTTGATGCATTAACTGCCAATGGGCTGGCTTATGAATTCCACGATTATAAAAAACAAGGCATTGATGCTGACACGCTCAAGACTTGGCTTGAGGCTTTAGGCGCAGACACCGTCTTGAATAAAAAAGGCACCACATGGCGCAAATTAACTGAGGCTGAACAAAGTTATGCTTTAGCCAATCAAGAACAATTAATTGAAACCTTAATGGCACATAGCAGCCTCATCAAACGCCCAATTTTAGCCACAGCAACCGGCTATATTGCCGGTTTCGATGAAGCGACCTATCTTGCATTAAAACAAAGTTAACCATAAAAAAGCCCAGTACAATGACTGGGCTTTTTATCAATCTTTTATTTACTTGGCGCGAATCCACGTTTGGTTACGACCTAAAGCCGCAATACCAATATAACCTCGCAGTTTCAACTGATTCCCTGCCAACTCACCTTTTAAGCTATAGGTTTTGCCGTTTTTAGGGTCTAAAATAGTACCGCCGTCATACTGCGTACCACCGGTATTTTTTAAACCACGAATAATGGTCACTCCTTTGAGTGGTTTGTTCTTATATGGTCCTTCGCACTTGGTGCACAAATTTTCTTCACCGGGGGTAAAGACTTGCTGAATAGACGCTGTTAAAGTGCCATTCTTTTGTTCGGTAAATTGCACCAAAGCTTTAGGCTGCTTGGTTTCATCATCAATAGTTTTCCACACTGTCCCATTCAATGGGTCGGCAGCATGCGCACAAACAACGGCACCGAATAATCCTAAACTTAACAATAACTTTTTCATCTATTTTCCCTAATTTAATTTATCCTTGAATCTGTAGTATTCAAAAGACCAACTAAATTTGCAATTTTGCTGTGTGACCGTCTAGTGTAAGCTAGTGATATTTAGCAACGATTTTCAAGCTTAAATTTAAAATTTCGCTCTCATCCAAAACACAATATCGAAGCCTGAGTCGATCAATGTCATTATAATCGTGATTATTTTTAAATAGTTAACGCAGAAGTACAATGGCGATTGCGTTCATTTTACGACTTCAGCACATATTTACACTGTTAATACAACGTGTAGGCAGTGTAAACGTTCATGCATTAAAAAAGGCATAATGACTTCGCATCATGCCTTTTTTATTTTGGGATTTATCCTTGCAAAAAATTGAATTAACGCTGCAACAATAATTTGGCCTGCTGAATTAAGGCTTGCTGTTCAAATGCGCCAGTTAAACGCAATTGGCGCTCTTCTTGATGCTGCGGATTTAAAAACAAATAGGTCGGTGGGCCTAAAATATCCCATTCTTTTAACAGGGCTTGATGCGAAGCATCGTAGTCGCTTAAATCCAGTTTAATTAAGTAAAATGGCTGTAATGCTTGTTGCACTTGCGGCTGTGTCAAAATGCGATGTTCAATCGGTTGGCAGGCGGTACACCAATCTGCATAAACATCAACCACAATGGCTTGATTTTTCGGAGCCTGCGCCAAAAGTTGTTTAAATGCAGCGGCTGTAGTAGCACGATGCCAAATTAAGCTGCTGTTTTTCAAAGCAGAAGTTTGCTGATTTAAGCTTTGATATTGCTGATAAGACAGTAATGGCACCACACCAACCAATAATGCGGCATACAATATTTTTAAACCGCGCGGGTGCTTAAATATCGCGTAAATTAAATATAAGGTGAAAGCACCTAACAACAACGCTTGCAAGCCATGAAACAGCATTGACGGTAATAAAGCACGTACGAAATAAATCGCCAAAGCCAGCATAATAAAAGCAAACAACACTTTAATATAATGCATCCACTGGCCAGCTTTAGGTAATACGCGGGTACCAATCAAACTGATTAGCAATAAAGGAACGCCCATCCCAAAACCAAGCACAAACAGTAAAATCGCACCTTGCCATTGTTGCTGTGTTTGGGCAATAAACAATAATGCACCGGCCAAAGGTGCAGTCATACATGGTCCAACCAATAAGGCGGAAATCATGCCCATTAACATGGCACCCAGCAATGAGCCACCTTGTTGCTTATTTTGCCAACGCCCCAAATGATGGGTGATTTGATGTGGCATTTTGAGTTCAAAAACACCAAATAAATTCAACGCAAAAAGAGTAAATAGCCCACTAAACGCCGCCAAAATGATGGGCTGCTGTAACCAGCGCTGAAAACCTAAACCAATCGATGCCGCCATCATGCCCAATGCCGCATACACCAAAGCCATGCTACAGACAAATACCAATGCAATCAGCCATGCTTTAACGCCACGATGTTCGCGAATCAGCAAACTACTGATAATCGGCAGCATCGGCAGTGAACATGGTGTAAATGCCAATAAACAGCCCAAACCTAAAAACAGCAATAAGCTATAAGCAAATGAGTGCTGATTGAGTCGCAACTGCCAAGTTTGGTCTTGAGCAGCCAAGCCCTCTGTATTTTTAGGTGTTTTCGAGTTTGAGGCCGCTTCGGGCGATGTTGCATCGGCAGCCGTGGATTGAGCTTGATTCTGCTCAGACAAGCTTAATAAGCTTGGCTTGGCCGCAATGGCTTGATCTTGTGAAGACACCAAACCACTGGCATCGGTGCGAAGCGTGGTGCTTTGCGGTGGATAACAAATCCGTCCTTGTTCGCAGCCTTGCCATGTCACCAAATAACTTTGATTCGGACGAGTCGGAATCTTAATGTTGACCTGATCGAAATAAACCGAGGTTTTGCCAAAATTATCATCATGCTGCGTCACCGCTGCCGGATATTTAATGCGCAGTGCAGCCTGCCCTTGTGGCGTGACGGTAATTTTCTGCTGATACAAATAAAAATGCGGTTGAATCTTCCACGACAATTCAGCTTGCTGTGTGGTTTGAGACTCGGCAGAAAATACAAATGCCTGATCGGCGGTTAAGAAGGTATTATTTTGCGCATGTGCCACAACACTGCACACGCCACAGAAGAAATAAAAGCAATATTGCAGCACACGCCACAATATTGCTTGCTTTGAAACGGTTGGATTTAACATGAAGACCTAAAATTAAAATAAGAACGCAACACCCAAACCACCAAAATAATCTGGCGTATCGCCGGCCAAGCCCACGCCAACACTCGCATCAAGTTGTGTCCGTGCATTCAATGCATAGATAAGACCAGTTGCCAAAGAGGTTTGATCGGATTGGCTTTCTTTTTTGCGATAAACAAATTCAGAATATCCAGACCATTTATCCGAAAGTTTATAGTTGATGGTTGGCACAGCCGTTACCGACCAATCGCCATGTTGCACTTCATAGAACATGCTAATACTGGTTGAGATGAGATCATTTTGTTGATAATCAACAGTTGAACCCACAGTGTAAATATTATGATCGGCGGTGAAATTCTGATTGCCCGTTGCAAACGTGGCTTTTGCCAAGAGCGCCATGCTCATTTGGTCATCTTGTAAATCTACTGCTTTTTTTACCGCAACCGAAACATCACCTAAGCCGTGATCTTCCACTTTTTGGGTTGGATTTTTAATTTGTGTCCATGCTGGGCCATCCCAACCCACTTGCAATTCTAAATCTTTAGCTAAGCCGGTACGAAACAGCATATCACCTTGAATTGTAGTGGTTTTTTCAAAACCATTGTCGGTAGATGCTTTATTGTAACTTACCGTTGGTAAGCTTTGTTCCCAAGCCACATGGCCAACAGGTGTAATGCCTGTTCCAAAACCAGTGCCTGGACGATCAAAAGAAAATTCTGTTGCAAAACTTGGCATGCTATACGCAAGTGCTAGTCCGAATGCAGTGGTTTGCCATATTTTCATAGATTATCCAATCCAATGTCGTGTTAAAGATCGAGTTCTTTGGTCATTTTAGCACCATGTTCACGCAGCAACTGCAACGTTTGCTTCTCTTCAGGCCACGTTTCATCCCAGTCGATTTCATCAAAATCGCATTCATACATCAATTGACTGATTGACGACAAAACGGTCATGCCTTCATCATCCAATGTATTGGGATTAACATTTTGCGCAAGTAATCGTTGTACCGCAGGCACGCAAGCGGCGCTCGCTGCATCCCAAAGTGGACCGAAAAACTCTTCACTGTCCCACAAATGCACATTGGCATTGGCTGCAATTAATGCGTCGATAATATCTAAATACACCAGCAAGCTTTGTTGTTTTTCAGCTTCAGGAATGGGCTGACCTGCTTCATAGCCATCGTAAATTGGCTGCCACCACTGAAACAAAACATCGCAAATAATTGAAATGGGTGGACCTTTTTCAGGCTCTAAAAAATTAGGATCAAGACCTTCGGCCAATAAGGCTTTGACGCTGGCAAGGTCTAATTGCTCAATGGCTTGAATAAGCTCTAGTTGTTGTGTTGTTAGCATAGCTGGTTCTCAATAATCAATTAGAATAGGGCGCAGTCATGCTGCATATAAAGCAGTTTAACAATATTTTATCTTGGATAAACAAAAAAAGCTCCATCTGGAGCTTTTTTAAAAAAATCACAAGGCTTAAGCCTCATCTTCAACAAATTCGAGTGGTTTACCACGCGCATGGTCTTTTTTCTCAAACACATGCTCTAAACCGCGTTTCAAACGATCGATTGCGCCATGAACCGCAGCATCGATATTTCCAGCACGATGACTCACCACAACGGTTTTTAATCCCGCAGGACGTGCTTCAATTAAACAACGTAAATCATCATCTGCTTTTTTAGCGCCGTTCTCATCACTTAGATGCACCGAAATGTGGGTGATTTTTTCACTCAGACGTTGAAATTCGTTGCTTAGTTCAGTGCTGATGTAACTAATTAAACGCTCACTATTTTGAATATTTTTATCTGTACGGATTTCAATGTTCATAAATCATCCTCTACTTTTTTCATCTATTTGCATGATGCAAAAATACACAACCATCCTGGTATAGCACCGTTAAACATAGGCTGGGACATGTTGCACACTTTTATTTTCTGTCGTTATTTTAGACAACATCAATAAAAGATTTGTCACCATTCTTGCATATGTTTTCTTGTCCTTATATTTTCAATATCAGGCTATACTCAAAAATATGCAAGTACAATTTGCAAAAAACGATCAAAAGGAAACCAACTGTGACAAGTTCTTATTTGCGTGGTCAATCGTTGATTGATGCGATTCAATCTGCGCCCTATTCGCGTGATTTAATTGGCTATCACGGACAGCCACCGCATGCGAAATGGCCGAATCAAGCTCGAATTGCGGTGCAGTTCGTATTGAATTATGAAGAAGGTGGCGAAAATCACATTGAACATGGCGATGTCGGTTCTGAACAGTTCCTTTCTGACATTATTGGTGCGGCCAGTTTCCCTGCCAAGCATATGTCGATGGATTCGATGTATGAATATGGATCACGCGCAGGCTTCTGGCGGATTCATCAGGAATTTCAAAAGCGTAACTTACCCATGACCATTTTTGGCGTGGGAATGGCATTAATTCGTAATCCTTACATTGTTGAAGCGATTAAAACGGCCAATTACGATATTGTTTCACACGGACAACGTTGGATTCACTATCAAGATATGGATATTGCAACCGAACGGCAATATATGGATCAAGCCTTATCTGTGCTCGAAAGCTTATTTGGACAAACACCGATTGGTTGGTATACCGGTCGTGACAGCCCGAATACCCGTCAACTGTTGGCGGAGTTTCCACAAATTAAATACGACTGCGACAATTATGGTGACGATTTGCCTTTTTGGACCAGTTTAACCAATAACGCCGGACAAACTCGCCCACATTTAATTATTCCCTACACGCTTGAATCGAATGATATGAAATTTAGTTCACCGGGCGGATTTAATCATGGCGAGCAATTTTATCAATATCTTAAAGATGCTTTTGATGTGTTGTATGCCGAAGGTGAAACTGCACCTAAAATGCTCTCGATTGGCATGCACTGCCGTATTTTGGGTAAACCGGGTCGCTTTCGCGCATTGCAGCGCTTTTTAGACTACATTCAATCGCATGAGAAGGTTTGGATTTGTCGGCGCAATGATATTGCAGCGCACTGGTATCAGCATCATTTGCCGACACCATAAAATGCGTTTAATGAATATTTTAAATCATGTATAAGGAAGTCAAACATGCAAGTTACTGAATTTAACCTTCTTCCTCTGGATGATGCCAAAACTGTACTTAAACATTGTGTCAATATTCCTTCTTGGGTGCTTCACTTGGCGGAACATCGTCCCTACGAAAGTAAACACACCTTAATTCAACGTGCACAGCAACAAACCACTACGTGGTCTTGGGCAGAAGTAAAAACCTCTTTGGACACGCATCCACGAATTGGCGAAAAAAAAGCCAAACAGGTTTTGTCGGCACAAGAACAAGCCTTGTCGGAGCGAGAACAAGCCGGAATTGCACAAGACGCGGTCAGTTTAAATGCCTTACAACAAGGCAATTTAGATTATGAAGCCAAATTTGGCTTTATTTTCTTAATTAAAGCCGCAGGTTTGAGCAGTGAAGATATTTTAGAACAGCTTCACCAACGGTTAAGTAACGATATTGAAACCGAAAAAGTCATTGTTAAACAACAACTCGCACAAATTGCCATGTTACGTTTAGATCAGGAAATTCAAGCATGATTAGCACCCATATTTTAGATACCAATTTAGGTAAACCGGCCAGTGGCGTAACAATTCAATTGTATGATGCAGCGCATCAATTGATTGGACAAGGCGTGACAGATCAGGACGGACGACTGAAAGATTTTGGCTTAGAAACGCTCGTTGCTGGTGAATATCAACTTGAATTTGCCGTTGCGCCTTATTTTGCAGCACAAAATGTTTCAACTTTTTTTCCAAAAGTGTGTATTTGCTTTTTTATCGCCAATGCCAACGAGCACTATCATATTCCGTTATTAATTAGTCCTTATGCATATTCAACGTATCGCGGAAGTTAATCGGCGTTACTTAAATGTAGGTCTGTAACGACAAATACAGACCTTTTTTATGACCTAATCATCCTTAATAAAAAAGTATACATTGCAACGCTTGCAGCAATTTAAAATTATTTGAATAAAAACAAATACATATTCATTTTAAACAGTTAAAATCACCTTATTTTGAAAAGCATAACAACTCTTTTTAACGGATTGGCGATGCTAATCGTTCCTAAATTAAACAACTGGCGTAGTTTTTGCTTGCAATTAAAGATACACAAAGTATACAGATATGCATCAAATAACACTTTATTCCAACATTGTATTTGATGTGATGCATTCGACCTGTGTGTCATTCATTTTTTAGGAGCAATGCGCTATGTCTTTAAAGAGTCATTTATTTCAATACAAAAAAGTTGCACTCAGCTGCTTAGGTTTATCTGCGTTGATGCTTACTCAGTCTGCCTCTGCTTTAACGTGGAGCGATAACGCATTGGGATTACGTTACGGTAGTGATTTCTCAGAACCATATAAAAATAATGCCGATGGTTCGAAAATGGATATTAACAAAAAAATCTATTCATTTACCCACAGCAGTGGTTATAGCTACGGCACCAACTTCTTAAACGTTGATTTTTTACAATCTGACGATGAAGTTTATGGCGGCATAACCAATAAAGCCAATGAAAAAGGCACCAAAGAAGTGTATGTGGTGTATCGAAATAATATCGATATCGGTAAAGTATTTAAAACCGATTTATCTTCACCGGGTATTCGTGGCTATGCACTCACCGCAGGTTTTGATGCCAATACCAAAAATGACTCTTACGGCTCTAAAAAACGCATGTGGGTGGTTGGACCTACCATTAACTTTAATGTGCCGGGTTTCTTAAGCTTAAGCGCTTTGGCCTTCTTTGAAAGCAATAAACCCAAAGGTTTAGATAGCCGTTACAACTACGACCCACATGCAGCAGTACAATTATCATGGGGTATTCCTATTGCCAGCACCCCACTTTCATTTGAAGGTTTTGCACTTTGGATTGATTCAAAGGGTAAAAATGAATATGGTGGCAAAACATCACCTGAAACCAACATTGATGCCATGTTGATGTACGACTTAAGCCCGATGATTTGGGGTAAAAATGATAAAACCCTACGTGTAGGTGCAGAGTACCAATATTGGCACAACAAATTTGGTAACCCAACCGAAGGAAATAAAGGCGCTACTGCAAACACACCAATGGTTCGTGTAGATTTCCATTTCTAAGCATAACAACTGAAGCTGTGTAACCCTTTACACAGCTTCAGGCGTTTCAAACATTAGTCCAAAACGTTACCAACAATATTACTAATAATCCCCTTCATAATATGTGGGCCTTCTTCTTTACGAAGGTCGTCATACCAAGCGGTTGTGACTGCTTCATCTTTCATATGGGTAACATCGCAGCGTTTACGCGCACGTAAAACCATTTCTTTGGTTCGTTCATTGCGTTTGTCTTGATAACGCTGCAAAGCATCTTCCACACCCAAGGTATTAATTTGTAAGGCACGCGCCAAATACAGTGCATCTTCCATGGCTTGGCAACCGCCTTGGCCAATGTCCGGTGTGGTGCTGTGTGCAGCATCCCCGACCAACACCACACGTCCTTTATAGAACTGTAAAAAAGGTTCAATATCATGAATTTCAACACGATTGGTCGTGGCAGGATCGAGTTGATCAATCAGGTTTTGTACTTGTGGGCACCAGCCTGAGAAATATTGTTTTAACTGCGTTTTATAGCTGCTTTTATCATTTTCAAGACCCACTTCTAACGGCACGTCTAAAAAGAAATAAAATCTATTTCCCGCCACAGGCATTAACGATGCCCGCTTGCCTTCACCAACATAGGTTGTCCATTGGTCGGCAGGTGCTAAGGCATCACTAATTTCGACCAAACCATTCCAATTCACATAACCAGCATAACGGCGCTGCACTTGCTCACCTAAAACATAGGCACGGCTAATAGAGTGCGTTCCATCTGCACCAATAAGTAGCTCAGTTTCAATCTGTGTGCCATCGGCAAATTCGACTTGAACGATGCCATCTTGTTCTTGTAAAGACACCATTTTTTTTCCCAAATGGATATCTTGATGGCCAAATTCATCCATCAGCATATTTTGTAATTCAGAACGAGAAACCGGATACGGTCGCTGTCCAACTTCTTGAATTAATGGCTGTAAACCAAATTGAGTCATGGTTTCACCGGTTAAACCATCAATGTAGGCCATGGCATCCATGTGCCCACCTAAACGTGCAATTTGCGCCGACAAACCAAGATAATTAAGACATTTCACCCCATTTGACCACAATGAAATTGCAGCACCGACAGGTCGAATTTCAGTGGTTTGCTCATAGATGGAAACTTTGTGTCCGAACTTTTTTAGTGCAATGCCAGTCGTCAGTCCACCCATTCCTGCACCAATAATGACTATTTCCATCTCAAGACCCTCTCTTTTTGTAAAATATTTATCCATATCCATGCCAAAAACATGCCATTTTTGCACAATTACGATGATCGGCTACACCGCATTATGCACCTTTTTTGGCATAAATCATGCTATACATGATAGGCTTTTCATTGAAAGAAATTGTAAGAAAAATAGGATTGACCATGGCTACATTACTTGCTCCACCGTTTGAACTCCCATCACATTTAAGTACTTTAACCAATTTAGCTGATGCGCGTATTGGCGCTGAAATTATTGAATGTTCAGATCAATTTTTTGCCGAAGCCAAACGGATGCTGCAATTTGAAGCACCTATTTTTATTGAAGGTGAATTTGACGATCATGGCAAATGGATGGACGGTTGGGAAACTCGCCGCAAACGCCATGCAGGTTATGACTGGTGCATTATCAAACTTGGTGTGGCAGGTAAAATTCATAGCTTTGATGTCGATACCACCTTTTTTACTGGTAATTACCCCGCATCTGCTGCCATTGAAGCCTGCTACGCCCCCGATGGCAAGCTGGAAAATGCCGATTGGCAAACCCTGTTAGACAACCATGTACTTGGTTCAAGTCAGCACCATATTTTTAATAGCGCGATCTCTGAACAAGTCTTTAGCCATGTTCGTCTGAATATTTTTCCAGATGGTGGCGTGGCGCGTTTTCGCGTTTATGGTCAAGTGTCTATTGCACAACAACAAAATGACCAAACACTCGATTTGGTGGCGCTTAAAAATGGTGGCCGTGTAATTGCTTTTAGTGATGCGCATTACGGACATCCACAAAACTTAATTAATCCCGGTCGTGGGGTTAACATGGGTGATGGATGGGAAACCAAACGCCGCCGTGCACCGGGATTTGACTGGTGTATTTTGGCTTTGGGACAAGCAGGAAAAATTGAAAAACTTGAGATTGATACTGCACATTTTAAAGGGAATTTCCCCGCACAAGTGTCTATTCAAGCCATTTATATTGAAGATGCAACCGATGCACAGCTCATTCCACAAAGTATGTTCTGGCCATTTTTGTTAAATGCGCAAGACATGCAAATGGACAATATTCATAGCTTTGTGAATGAAATTCTCAGTCATAAAAAAATTAGCCATATTCGCATTAATATGATTCCAGATGGTGGTATTAGTCGGGTACGTCTGTGGGGTAAAGCCCTGTAATCAGCCTTGAAGGATCTCGTTATGTCGACCATTATTGTGAAAATCCAGCCTTTAACCGCCGAAGCCTTTGCACCTTTTGGTGAGGTGATTGGCTGCGAAGGCAATGCTTTTTTTCATATTAATGATGCCCACACCGAGCGCTACCACGCCTTGGTTGAAACCGAGGCTCAAGGTGAAGCACAGGTTGGAATTAGTATTTTTCGCAATATTAAAACTACACAGCTGCCGTTAGACATTTCTATGCTAGAACGACATCCAAAAGGTTCTCAAGCTTTCATTCCGATGCAGGGGCAAAAATTTCTGATTGTGGTTGCCCTAAGCGCCAACGAACAGCAGCCCGATCTGCATCAGGTACATGCTTTTATGAGTAATGGGGCGCAAGGGGTGAATTATCGGGCGGGAACATGGCATCATCCCTTGCTGACCCTTGAGTCGCCAAGCGATTTTGCGGTAATCGACCGTTTGGGTTCAGGGGCAAATTGTGATGTTTATCCGTTTCCTGAATCGGTGAGGATTGAACCCTAAACCAGACGGATGATAAAAATTCAGCAACTGCTTTGTAGCCATTTACAGAGCAGTTGTTTTTTATATGCAGCATGCATTTTATAATAAAAACCACCACAGCGATGGTTCAATCACAACAATGAAATATTCTATTTTGGCTCTTTTAAGCAGCAGTCTATTCATCTCACCACTGGCTTTTGCCGAATTCAGTGCTACACAAGAATTGCAACAAGGCTGCGCTAAAGTGACAAATCATGCGCAACGTGGACAACAATACTACGCGCAAAAACAATACCACAAAGCCATTCCGCATTTTGAATATCAAGCGGCATGGACCGCCTTTTGTCAATTCAATGCAGATCAAAGTCATATGGCACATTTGAGTGATCGCGATGTCGCGATTGCCAACAATAACGTCGGTTTGAGTTATGCCAAATTAGGCAAACCGTTATGGGCCAGAGCGTGGTTTTTACTCACGCCAAACTCAAAAATCAGTCAATATAATTTAAAGCAGCTACACTTACCCAAAACCAATAAGCAACTCGAAGGTCGTTATGTCACCCCTGCTGGGTTTGGACAATGGAATACTATAAACATTTCAAAAACAACCCAACACTATAAAATCAGCTTCGATGGTTATTACTTTGGTATTTTGGGTTTGATTAATGGCCCGAATATGGGCTCGTTTACCACCAGCATGCCGCATGGGGCAAAACAAGCGCATTATGCTCATGACGATTGCAAAATTGACCTAAAATTCAGTCAAGATCAATACGGTCGAAAAATTGAAGTGACGCAAAATGCAAGCACCTCTGGCTGTAGCTTTGGACACAATGTCAATGCCAGCGGAAACTATTATCAAGTTGAAAATTAAGATCGGCCACGCGGCCTATTACCATGCCAGTACATAGCATTGTTTACCTTGTGCTTTGGCTTGGTACAATAATTGATCGGCACGATCAATAATCTGATGATAATTATCCTCCGAATACTGTTCAAATTGCACCACACCTGCACTAAGTGAACTTTGAATATAGATGCCATCGCAATTAAAAATTACATTTTTGGTATGTTCAATTAAGTGCTGGCACAAGGCATTCGCTTGTTCTGAATTTGACACAGAATCGACCATGACCAAAAATTCTTCACCACCCCAACGAAAAACTTGCGCATGCTCTGGCATGATTTGTTCGAGTAACCGCGCGAATTTATTTAAAATAATATCGCCAATCTGATGCCCATATTGATCATTAATTTTTTTAAAATCATCAATATCAATCAGTAATAATAAACCTTGTTGCAGATGATTGGGCTGAAGGATTTTTTCGCGCATAAAACGCCGATTTTTTAATCCAGTTAATTCATCCTGAAATGAAATACGAGCCACATACAAATACAAGCGTTTGTTCAAATTCCGAATTTCGCACATGAGCACATATAAAATAATACTCATCGCAATACCGGTTCGATAAACACTTAAGCGCGATAAAAAATGGATTTCATCTGCCTGCCAAAATTGGCCCGCAAGCGGAATAGACACAGAGGTGGCACAAATTAAGCTTACTAAACCAACAATATACGAGAAACGAATCACCGAATAACGAATGGCGAAATACAGCAGAACAATCGGAATAATAAAACAGTTATAAAAAATATGTGAAATTGAAATAAAATATTGAACCACTAGCGCAAGTGTCAGCACAAGATAGTCTCGAAATTCCAGTCGTTTCATTTCTCGATGACCGACCAACAAACAAATCACCGCTAAACCCGTTGATGCTTGCTCTAAAAAATAATCCAGAAATTCTAAGTAGCTTTCACCTTGTTTGGGGATTAAAACAAATAACCACGCCGCAATAAAGCTACTGACAAGATTTGGCACGGTCAGCAAAATGGTTTGACGATACTTAAAATAGTGATGATCTAATCGTTGAATCAGCAGATAATAAACCCACACAAATAGACTGACTTGTAAGCCAGAAAGAAGCGAAAGCAGTAATTTTTGTGGCAATTCTTGATAATGGTCAAACAGCAAAGACGCGACAAAAATTGCAGAGGCACTAAATAGCCCCATAATAAAAAAATTATGTAATTGTTTACGATAGCGAATGCAATAATACGCGGCAACCACATTCACGACCCAAATCGGACTAATCATAAACTGGGCAGTAATGGCAAGCGTCAGCGCGGCTAAGATAAACAGACTCAACCAAAGTAATATGATCTTTCTCATGTTTTATCCTTATTGGGATAACTGCGCTTTTTTTGTGTCATTTTTTTTAGCTATACGAAAAAGAATCGTCTTCTACATCATACAAAAGGTGCTATGAAAATAGCACCCTTTTTATGTTGTTGTGGTCCATAAAATTAGATGGCTAAATCTGCCAAATTGCCTTTTTGCTCTAACCAGTGCTTACGATCTGCCGAGCGTTTTTTTGCCAACAGTTTATCGAGTAAACCTGCGGTTAAATGCATATCATCGAGGTCCAATTGCACAAGGCGCCGTGTATCTGGGTCCATGGTGGTTTCTCTTAATTGGCTTGCATTCATTTCGCCTAAGCCTTTAAAGCGGGTAATTTGTGGATTTTTGGTTTTAAGCTTCGCCAAAATACCTTCTAGCTCGGCATCATCCAAGGCGTAATGCACTTCCTTGCCCGCATCAATTCGAAACAGTGGCGGCATTGCCACAAATAAATGACCGGCTTCGACCAAATTTGGAAAATGCTTCACAAATAAAGCACATAGCAACGTTGCAATATGCAAACCGTCCGAGTCGGCATCGGCTAAAATACAAATTTTGCCATAACGCAGTTCAGATAAATCATCACTTCCGGGATCGACCCCAATCGCGATTGCAATGTTATGTACTTCTTCTGAAGCCAGTACTTCATCGGAAGAGACTTCCCATGTATTCAAAATTTTCCCACGAATCGGCATAATCGCTTGAAAGTTTTTATCTCGGGCTTGTTTGGCACTGCCGCCGGCAGAGTCCCCTTCGACAATAAATAATTCTGACTCTTCGCGCGTTAAACCGACACAATCGGCCAGTTTCCCGGGCAAAGCCGGGCCCGAAACAATTTTTTTACGCTCTACTTTTTTAGCCGCTTTTAAACGTCGCCCTGCTTTGTTAATTGCCATTTCAGCCAAAAGTAGTGCGGTTTCCGTATTTTGATTGAGCCACAAAGTAAAAGCGTCTTTAGCGATATTCAGCACGATACTTGATGCTTCACGGCTAGAAAGACGTTCTTTGGTTTGACCTGAAAATTGTGGCTCTTGAAATTTCAGTGACAAAATATAATTTACGCCATCCCAAACATCTTCAGCCGAGAGCTTTAAATTACGCGGCAACAAGTTACGCAGTTCACAAAACTCACGTAAGGCTTCTGTGATACCAGAACGGAGTCCGTTCACATGCGTTCCACCTTGCGCTGTTGGAATTAAGTTAACATAGCTTTCTTGGATTTGCTCGCCCGCTTCCACATTCCAACAAATGGCAAATTCACAACTGGCACGTTCAGCTTCTCCAGTACTAACAAAAGCCGGACTCGGCAGAATTTCTCGATCTTCCAACTCATCCATTAAGTAGTCGACCAGCCCGTTTTCAAATTGCCAATCTATTTTTTCTTTATTAATTTCATCGACATAACTGATATGCAAACCCGCAGCTAAAACAGCTTTGGCTTTTAAATTATGTTTGAGTGCTTTTAAAGCAAATTTAGGACTATCAAAATATTTGGCATCGGGCCAAAAATGAACCAAGGTGCCTGTGGCGCGTTTGGCAACTTTGCCCTCAATAACTTCTAGCGCAGACACGGCATCGCCATGTTCAAAAGCCATTTTATAGACATTGCCCTGGCGTTGAACTTCCACCTCTACACGGGTAGAAAGCGCATTCACCACCGAAATACCCACCCCATGCAAACCGCCAGAAAATTGGTAGTTGTCGGTACTGAATTTTCCGCCGGCATGTAATTTGGTTAAAATAATTTCAATCCCGCTTTGACCATATTCAGGATGAATATCTACAGGCATACCACGCCCATTGTCTTGCACCGACAATGAACCGTCGCTATGTACCGTGACACAAATTTTATTGGCATGCCCTGCCAATGCTTCATCCACGGCGTTATCGATAACTTCTTGTGCAAGATGGTTCGGACGTGAAGTGTCGGTGTACATTCCCGGACGACGACGAACAGGGTCTAAACCAGATAATACTTCGAGCGATTGGGCCGTATATTGTGACACGTGATCTATGTTCCTTAGGTTAAACGTGTTGTGACAAAAAGGTCAGCAACATCGGAATTTTTTCAGCAAAGTTGGTCATTGCATGCTGTCCGTGTGTTTCGGTGATGACCAAAGCACACGGATGTCCCTGACTATAATAGCGCTGTGCATCACGATAATCCAAAACTTCATCGCCTTGTTGTAATAACACTAAAAATTTGTCTAAGCAATGTGCAGTTGGGTGATGTAATTGTTTTAGATCGAGCAAATGTTGTGCGTCTAAGCACCAATTTTCATGGACTTGATAGGGTAAATCGACCTCGGCAAAGCGCTCTGCAAACACCGTCCACGGTTCAACCACTGGATTGATTAACACCGCGCGACAACCATGTTTTAAGGCTGCACAAGTGGCATAAAAGCCACCTAAACTGCTACCCACCAACACCACTTCTGAGTGCTGTTGCATATAGTCGTCAATTTTTTGCATCACCTCTAAAGGCGGCGCATTTAAATCCGGCAGATGCACGTGGTAATCAGCATGGTGCTCCTGACAATAACGCTGTAGTTGCCGACCTTTAATCGAAGCTGAATTGCTTTGAAAACCATGTAAATAGACAATATTCATATTCAATATCCTTCATACTGCCAGTTCACACACAATTAAGATTGCGTCATTGCCACTGCTTTAACGGGCGTTTTTTTCTGGGCCAACAACACCCCAATTAAAATAATACATCCACCGACACTGTGATAAACCGTCCATTTCTCGCCCAACCAAAATGCAGCAATAATGGCGGTAAAAATCGGCATTAAGTTCATAAAAATACTGGTTCGATTCGGCCCAAGTTGTTGTACCGCCATCATCCACAATAAAGGGGCAATTAAAGATGGGAAAAAGCCTGCATATAAAATGCTCCAGACATTTTGGGCATTCCATGCATCTAAACCGGTATAGGCAATAAAGGGTAAATGATAAATCAGCGCGAAGCCAATTTGAATATAAACGCTAATTAAAAGCGGTAAACTCAACTGCCATTTTTTTAAAAATACACCATAAAACGCATAGAAAAATACCGCAACCAGCATCATCAGGTCGCCCCAGTGTTGTCCTAATTGTTGCAAGGCCGCCAAGCCATTGCCTTGCCCCATCACATACAACAAACCGATTAACGACAAAAGACTGCCCACAATGGCAAATTTATTGGGAATATCTTTTAAAATCAGCATTGAAACAAAAATCGTAAAGACCGGAATAAAGGCGTTAATAATGCCCATATTGGTTGCGCTGGTATGATGCGCGGCAGTATAAGCCAAGCCCTGATAAAGCACCATCCCAAAGGCAGAAAGCACTGCAAGCTGCTTTAAATGCGGATAAATTTGTGCACGTTGCACCCACACCCGTGGCAGCATAAAAGGCGTTAAAACTAAAAAAGCCACCAACCAACGATAAAAACTAATGCTAACAGGCGCAATATAATCGGACACGTAGCGTGTTACCGCAATATTCAACGACCAGATAAAAACAGCCAATAACGGCAATAGAATTGCCCATCCTTTCGGTCTAGTAAATTGCGGCATGCGAAACTCTCAAACTCTTTGAAAATATATAAATGATATTGTGCAAAATGTCTTATTTAATTTAAATATCGATTTTCAGACATTTATATGGCGCTTACGCCACTGTTGTTGTAATTTCACAATATCCCACACTTTGGTGTTCGGTGTCAGCAGTTTATCTTGGCTGGCTTTGCCGCTTATACTCAATTCATTCTACCCAAAAATTTTATACAATGTTCTTTGGCACACCATGGATGCAAATATGCCGCACACCGATCTTCCTAACACCGTGCATTCAATTGCAGAGCGCATAGAAATTTATGAATTCGTCTTTCAGCACGATGAATCTATTGCCGCACATGCCTGCTTATGGGGAGATTTTAACTTTAGCCTAGATGGCATGCTGCAATTGCAAGTCGGCGAAAAACAGTTTTATGCGCCGCCCAACTATGGGCTTTGGCTGCCGCCGCGCACCGAACATAGCGGCATTGCCGTCGACCAACACGATACACATTTTATTTGTATTCGACTGCATCCCGAATTAAGTCAACAATTGCATGCTCAGCCCAGAACATTGAATATTTCTGTGTTTTTTCAACATTTGATTAAAGAAGCACTGCTACAGCGGACACAAAACCAAAGCGCTTATGCGCACCTGCTTCACGTAGTGTTCGACCAGTTAAAAACTGCGGCAAGTTACGATCATTATTTGCCGCAAACCACACATCCAGAATTACAACTGATTTTGCAGCAATTGGGCCGAGCGGACAGATTCAAGCATTCCATTTCACAAATTTTATCGGACTTTAGCTTGAGTGAACGTCAAGTACTGCGTTTAAGCCAACAAGAATTACAACTGCCGATTTCTGAATGGCGCAATCGTGCCAAAATAATTGAAGCACTGGCGCAATTACAACACGGCCATTCTATTAAACGGATTGCCTATCAACTCGGATATCAGCACAGTTCTAGCTTTATTGAGTTTTTTAAACGCTATACGGGGCAAACGCCACAAAAACTGCGCCAATCTGCCTGATTTTTTTAACTTTTACAAAATTCGCTTGTATTTTTGGCTAAATCTTTCTACAACTAAAATCATCTTTTTATTTTTTTAGGCATCAGCATGAGTAACTCGGTTTACCACATTCCGGTCGATAGCATTTCTGGTCAAACAGTAGACTTAGACCAATATCAAGGCAAAGTGCTTCTTATTGTGAATGTCGCTTCTAAATGTGGCTTAACGCCACAATATGAAGGTTTAGAAAAACTGTATCAGGTAAAAAAAGCACAAGGTTTAGAAATTTTGGGCTTCCCTGCCAATAACTTTTTGGCACAAGAGCCAGGCAGCAATGATGAAATCCAACAATTTTGTTCATTGACCTACAATGTCAGCTTCCCACTGTTTGCTAAGATTTCGGTGGCAGGTGAAGATAAGCATCCGTTGTATCAAGCGTTAATTACCGCACAACCTACCCGTATTGGTGAAGGGCCATGGTGGAAAGACTTGGTCGATTACGGTTTAACCCCAAATGAACCACCTGAAGTATTATGGAATTTTGAGAAATTTTTGGTGAATAAACAAGGTGAAGTGGTTGCGCGTTTTGCGCCAGACATGACGGCAGATCATCCTGAAATTTTAGCGGCCATAGAAGCTGAATTAGCCAAATAATTTGAACAAATTAACAATACCAATGGATATTCGTCATTTTTTTTGCGAATAAAAAAAGAGGGTGAAATCACCCTCTTTTTTACATATTCACTAAAGACGTAAATCAATAACGATACGCCCATCAATTTTACCGTGTTCCATACGCTCAAAAATATCATTAATATTTTCAAGTGGTTCAACACTAATATGTGCAGTCACTTTACCTCGTGCTGCAATATCTAAGGCTTCTTTTAAATCTAACCGCGTTCCCACAATTGAACCACGAACGGTAATGCCATCGAGCACCATATCAAAAATTGACAAGTCAAATTTACCTGGTGGCAAACCATTTAACACCATGGTGCCGCCACGGCGCACAATCGACACCGCTTGTTCAAAGGCTTTTGGGGATACCGCTGTGACCAATACCCCATGGCAACCATCGCCAGTGGCGTTTAAGACTTCTTCTTTCACATTGCTTTTCAGCGCATTAATGGCAACATCTGCACCTAGTTTTAATGCCAAATCGGTTTTTGAATCGTCTACATCAATTGCGACAACATTAAAGCCCATGGTTTTCGCATATTGAATCGCAACATGCCCTAAACCACCAATGCCCGAAATTGCAACCCAATCGCCAGTTTTGGCTTCGGTCATTTTCAGACCTTTGTACACAGTTACGCCGGCGCATAAAATAGGTGCAATTTCAAGTAGGTCAACACCTTCAGGAATCACACCGACATATTCACCATCGGCAAGGCAATATTCAGCAAAACTGCCATTCACCGAATAGCCAGAGTTTTGTTGTTCTTTACATAAGGTTTCCCAGCCGGCATAGCAATGGTCGCAATGACCACATGCTGAATATAGCCATGGCACACCGACTTTATCGCCGACTTTTAAATGGGTAATGCCTGCACCAATTTCAACGACCTCGCCCACACCTTCATGGCCTGGAATGAATGGAACCGTTGGTTTAATTGGCCAATCGCCATGCATGGCATGTAAGTCGGTATGGCAAACGCCGGTCGCCAACATTTTAACCAACACTTTTCCCGGGGTGACTTTGGGAATTTCAACTTGTTTAATTTCTAAAGGCTGATTAAATGCGGTGACCACAGCCGCTTTCATTGTACTTCCCATCTTCTATGCTCCTTGTTGTTTTGTATCATGAGGGATCGCTTTTCCTAAGCGTCCTTCTGTTTAACTAACATACGGCACAGCAGGTTGGAATTTGGTAGGTATATAAATTTCAATGACATAGCAATCTAAGAAGGCTATCAATCAAGAATTTTAGGTTGTTGCCCCATTCGCGTCAGGAACGTCTTTTGCTCTTTTAACAGTTCTTTATAACCAATACAGCGATAGTGATAGCCGTGTTCTTCGGCAAGCCTTGCCACAATTTTGGCCAAGTCCGCATAATGCCGATGATTCCAGTTCGGGAAAAGATGATGGGTCAAATGCAAATTGAGACCACCAAATAAGCCATTCATGGCTGAAATAGACGGCTGCCAATCACAGGCAGTGGCAAAGTTATGTGCATACCAGCCCTGTGGCATTTTGCCATCGACTGGTGCTTGGTAAAATTCAGTTTCCGCCCAATGTGTACCGAGCAATAAGAACACCACGCCTAAGGATGCGACCATTTGTGAGACAAAATAAACCGCAAAAATAGCGCCCAATGAAATGTTTTGCGTTAAAAAAAGCATTGGAATAATTAAAACCACCACAAAATGTAAAACTTTGCTCGATAAAAAGATCAGCCAACCTTTTAAATTGACTAAAATTTTTCTTTCTGCCAGTGGGGTTTTATCTAAACGATCCGACCAGTCAAAAATCCATGCAATATAAGGTAGCGATAACGCGGCCACCACAGGCCAGTAATAATACTGATAGCGCATATGCGGATACCATTTTTGAAAAGGCATTTGCCGAATGACGCCATTTTCTTCTGAGTCTAAATCGTAGTGTTCAATGTTTGGGTAAAGGTGGTGATAATCGACATGACGCACACGCCAATAATCGGCATCAATGCCCAGCGGCAAAGTCACCAACCGACACGCCAACCAGTTTAATCGGCGTGATTTAAAAAAGGCATTATGGCTTGCATCGTGTAACACATTAATATTTAAAAACATTGCTGCACACATAAAGCCAAAGTAAAAAAGGGCAAATAACCAAATACTGTGCTGATTTAAACTCAACACATAGCACAGCACACACAACGTCAGTACGAGTGCATTTTTAATAAATATGCGTTGATTGGCATATCGATGGTCTTTTTTGCCTTCTAAATAACATCGTGCCTGTTGCATTAACGCCTTATGAAACGCGGCATCTTGTTCAGTTAAGTAGCGTAAAGGCGCTAAGGTGTTAGACGATTTCATGAATTTTCTTCGATAATATCAGCCATTTGGTCAACGTCATCAGCCCATGTGCTGCAGCTAAACACAAAAAGAGCTGCCAATACCACTGCGACCACGACCACATGCCAAGAAAAATAAATACCGCTGAACACGTTAAAAGAAACCAACTGTAGATACCCCAAATGCGCCCTTCTGCAATTGCGCCCAAGGCAATGGTTCCAAGCAGCAAATAACTAAAAAACACATATTGCTGCAGGCTGACATTGTTATAGCCATAACCATAAGTATAGATATAACAAATGGTTAATGTGAATAATAAAAAGCCACCTGTACTAAAATGTAAATCAGATAGGCGATATTTTTCATTCAATTTTGGTGTGCGAAATGGAAGCTTAAACAATTGAAAAAATGGAATATTGTTGGCAAGAAAAGGATTGCTTGAGGCTATACCATAGGAACCATAACAAAATGGCTTTTGGGGCAATGCCGCTTGAAAACTACCAAAAAGTTTATCCCAAAAAATGAAGGTGCCCCCAAAATTATGGTTCGAATAAAACTTATCTTTGACATGATGAATACGATGATGTGCAGGCGTCACCAAGATTTTTTCTAAAAAGCCCAGTTTTGGCGTAACGGCATTATGGTTAAAAAATTGCACCGAATAATGCAACATCGACACCACCACAAACATATAGGTCGGCACACCTAAAATGGCCATAAACATAAAAAACGGAATGGAAGTCAGCGATGAATACCACGAATTACGCATCGCCAAGGATAAATTAAAGTGTTCGCCTTGGTGATGAACCACATGTACCGCCCAAAATAACGGTATTTTATGATGTAATCGGTGCAGCCAATAAAAGCCCAAATCCCATGCAAAAATCGCAAAAATCCATGTGATGACAACAGGCAGGTTTTGAAATAAATCCAAACTAAAGTGGGTGTAAACGAAGTTAAAGCAGATGATTTCGAGGCCACGAAACAGCCACAGCACAATATGCCCAGAGTTCAGGTTAAAAATGATATCTTGCCAATTTACCTGTTGTTTTTTAACGCGCTGTAAAATATACGCTTCTAAAAGAATCAGAACGAGCAAAATCATCAATGGGGCTGCAAGCTGCATACTCATCTCCCTCCGTGGCGATTCAATGTCGCTGCATTGTTCATGCGCTTTAAGCCATAGTAAACACCGGCCCCAACCACAATGGCTAGACATGCGCCTGAAACTAAATCTAAGAATAAATGTCTTTTTAAAAAAAGTACAGAAAGGCAAATCACACTGCCCCACAACGCCATTAATATCGATTTAAGTTTTTGTTTCTGATTAATATATCCAAGAACAACAATTAAGGTTAATGCTACATGTAAGGAAGGTAAGCAATTATTTTCGGTATCGACAGACATCAGCGCACCCAGCAATTGCGCGTGAATTGAGCTTCCAATCGGTGCAGCGCTGAGCATACTGGTTGGAAAAAACAAATAGATGCTGCCTGCTATCAGACTGGTTAGCATAAAACAGACGGTCATCCAACGCACCCGATGCAATGGTGCAGATAAAAAAGACACTGGAATAATGATAAAAAAAGACAAATACGGCCAAATGGCATAGGGCGTAAATGGAATCAGTTGATCTATTTTAGACGGATGCAATAGCGTGGCTTTGGCCTGTAACAGCGAATTAAACTGATAAATGAGCCCAACCGTGCCCCATCCAATCAACAGATGAATTAGGCGATAACTCAGCTTATTCACAGGTCCACCGTTGTCGAATAATTCTGCGTCTTTTTAGGGTAAAGTCGTTTGGAATGTCTGAGACGCTTGTGGTTTGCCAACTTAAATTTTCAATATTCGCACCTTGGGTTTTAAAATATTGGCTTAAGTTTTCGGTACACGCCATTAACGCCACTTGCTCACAACAGGCAATCAGTTCAAATACATTTTGTTCTTTTTGAATCAGCCTATAATCGCTGTCTAAAGGCAAGGTTTGGGCAATAATTCGACTGCAATAATCTGCAAAAATTGTCATTTCTTTGCCCGATGCATCTTTAAGCAGAATTTGATCATCCTGACGGCCTTCAATTGCAGCAATCGCCATACTGTGACTGCCACACAAACAAGGGGTCGGATCTCGAAGCAAAATATCGTCTAAACGATAACGGACAATCGGCTGAGTTTTGCGACTAAAATCGGTAATGATGGGGATAAACCGATGCTCATCCAGCCATTCGGCTTCAACAATCAAACTTTCTTCATTTAAGTGCAAAGTTCCATGCGCACACGTTGCTGCCAAAAAACCTTCTGTAGCTTGATAAACCTCACCAATCTGATCAAACGCTTGCGCTAATATTGCACGGTCTTGCGCATCTAAAACTTCAGCTGCTGAAATGACTTTTTTAGGTGAAATATTTAATCTTCCGGCTAATTTTTCTTTAGCCATTGCCGTTAGCACTTGCGCGGGTGCCACAATGATAGTGGGCTGATAGGCACTCAGTTTGGCCAATTGTTGTTGGAAATTTTCAAATAAACCAAAAAAATTTAAGCTCAGCCAATAACTATTCACACTTTGATAAAGATGATTATCGGCACGTAAAAATAGTGCTATGCGCTCTTTGGCAAACAGTCCGTTTGGAAGTAACTTTGCCAAAATACTGCCCGCCCACAATTGTTGTTCTTCAGGGCTGACCACAAATAATCCGCGTTGTCCCGATGTACCCGATGACAATCCGACACTATACTTTCCCACCTTAGGGCTAAAATCTTTTGAGCGTTCGCTGTCTAAAGCACAGCGAAATAAGCGGTCTTTTTTAAGTCCCGCCGTATTCATTGCATCAAAATGCTGCATCATTAATGGCTTATCCATATGTGGCCATTCGGCCAGCGGTAAATGCAGAAATTGACGAAAATAAGGACTTTGGCGTAAAACTTGAGTTTTAAATGTGGAAAACTGTTGCTGTTGAAACTGCTCTAACGCGTCACGGCTTTTAAATTTTCGTTTGGTGCTGGTCCAATAATACCAAAGGGTTTTTAAGCGTTTCATTGGCTGCCCTCGTGGCTTAAATAAATCTTCACTTGGCCATTTTTAGACAATTGATGCAATTTATTTAAAGTTTCATTATAGGCTTTGGCATCATCCATAATTACATACGCAAGGTGCGATGGTTTTTTAAGGTTTTGGTAATTTTCTTTGGTCCATGCCGCATCACTTGCCAACAACACCCAGCCTTGTTCGGTTTGCACAAATGCGCCGATATGCCCTGCCGCATGCCCGGGCAAATCAACCAAGAAAACCTGTTGCTCGCTATTAGGCAGCACATAGCCGTGTGTAAACGGCAATAAAGCTTCAGGCAAAGTGCAACATTCAAAGCTTTCGATAAACTCTACACGCTGCTCAAAATTATTTGGAATTAACGTCGGAATAAAAGCACGCTTTAATGCTTTGATTCCACGTAATTTCTTGGTTTTACTCCAAGCTTGCTTTGAACAAATAAACTGGCTGTTGGGGAAATCTGCTAGCCCTGCAATATGGTCGGCATGAAAGTGCGAAATAATCACATGATTGATTGCATCACTTTCAATGCCGATTAGGCTTAATTGCTGCTGCATAGACTCGTAAGCATTAAAAGTTACCGGCGTCATTTTTCGATACAACTGAAACAATCCCGACCGCGTGGCTGCATGGAAATGCTCGGCATAGCCGGTATCCCATAGCCATTTCATATCATGAACTTCAATTAACCATGCTTGAGCTGGAAATTTACACACACCCAGCCCCGCGCCTTGCTGCACCATACACAACGGATGGGTACAATAACCGACTTCAAAGGTGGTTAATTTAGCCATTGAAGAATGCATCCTGTTGTTGAAACCATGCCGCAGTGATTTGAATCGCTTCATCTAAATGATAGATGGGCCGATATCCTAAGCGATGAATAGCAGCGTCTTGGCTGAGCGTCATATCAAAATGCAAAGCACCGATGCTATAACGCGTCAATTGCGGTTCTTTGTGGGTAAATTTTGCAATCAATTCTTGCATTGCTGCGATACGATCTAAAACTAAATATGGCACAGATTGAATTTGATAACTCAGTTTTAATTGCTGTTTTAGCAGTCGGTTTAAGATGCTTGCCAATTGTATCGGTTGTTGATTGGTAATATTAAAACTTTCGCCTGACGCTAAATTGTTTTGGGTCGATGCCAAAAATAACGCATGCACCACATTTAAAACAAAGGTCAAATCACATACGGCTTGCCCGCCACGCGGCAAATGTAATTTGCCTTTTTTACTGCGAATTTGCGCCAAAATGCGTGGAATAATCACGTTATCGTGTGGGCCAAAAATCCCTCTGGGACGCAAAATAATAAACGTAGTGGCAGGAAAGTTTGGAACTAACTTTTGAATAGCACATTCTGCGGCATATTTGGTTTTGGCATAGTCATTGGCAAAAGGCTGCGCCAAAAAGCTTTCTGGAATGTCGTGATGATGCTGAAAGTCAAAATAAATCGATGGTGTAGAAACATGAATAAAACGTTTTGTACCCAACTGTGCCGCCCAAAAGGCAAGTTTTGTGGTGACCACTGTGTTGATGTGATGAAATTGTTGAAAACCCCCCCACGGAGAAGATAATGCCGCACAATGCCAAACGATATCGCAATCGGTTAATAATTTTTGATAATCATCGTCTGACGCAACGGTTAAATCTAAAGCGGTAAAGGTAGCACCTAAAGCAACAAGTTGCTGACCAATCGTTTCATTCCGACCAGTTACATGCACAACATAGCCTTGGCTGAGTAACCATTCTACGGCATTGCGGCCTAAACCACTGGTTGCGCCAGTCACTAAAAATTTCATGGCAAAATAACCATGCCGGCAAAGGTTAAACCTGCGGCAGTACCAATCAACATACAAGGTTGCTCAGGCTTCAATTGCTGACTAATGACCACTTCATGCAACGCAGAAGGAATTGAAGCCGCTATTTGATTGCCACGATAACGATAAATATTAATAAAGGCTTCTTCAGGAATCATCAATCGTCTGCGCATATGTTCTAACGACAAATGACTGGCTTGATGCGGAATCACGGTTTTAATTTGCGCTAAGCTTAGCCCTGCCGAGGTCATTAGTTTGGCAAAAAAAGGCTCTATTAACGAAGCTGCTAATTTAAATAATGGTTTGCTTTGCATCTGAAATAAGAAGTCGCTGTCGTTCATGCCTGATCTTAAATTACGCCGCGTTCCGCCTGCGCGAATTTGGCATAACTCAAGTCCTTCAGGATGGGTTTCGAGCGCATAAGACAAAATCCCGCTTTTGCCATTGCCCTTTTCAATAATGGCACAAGCTGCACCATCGCCAAAAATCATCGAAGATTCTTCGTCATTCCAGTCTAAACCGCGTGATGCCAATTCGGCAGATACAATCGCCACGCGCCGATAACTGTTCATATTGACCAAACACGCAGCGGTATGTAAAGCGGTTAAGAAACTGACGCAACTAACATTAATGTCCATGCCTGCGGTATGTTTCGGTAATGAGCTAGCATGAATAATATGTGCTGCGCTATAAGGCAAAGCTTGAATGGGAATGGCAGATGCACAAATGAGTAAATCAATCGATTCCGGTGAAATATTATTTCGGGTTAAGGCATCATTCAGGGCTTGAACCGCAAGATCGGCTTGGCTTAAGTGCAAATCGGCATGATAACGATATTCGATGCCTGAACGCTGAAAAGAATAACCCTCTGGCTTATTTAATTTTTGATCTAATTCAGTAGCGGTGAGTTTATTTTTTGGTAATGCACTTCCCGTTGCAATAATTTTCATTGGAATGAAAGGGCTGAAATCTTTTAATCTATCCATGTCTGTATTCAATCAGAACCTCAAAATCTATCATTTCGACGATATACGGCCAATATATATACTATCGCACGTCTTTGTGCAATAAACCCAAATAATGCACATAAAAAAAGCCACTCTTTCGAGTGGCTTTTTCAATCTTAAACCTACACTTATTGTGCGCGGTTCTTGATTTTGCGGATGGTTTCCAACTGAGCAGCAGTTTCTGCAAGTGCAGCCAAAGCAGCAGCAGCATCCAAATCGCTTTTTTGATTCGCAAGCAAGTTTTCAGCATTTTTACGTGCTTCAATAATTGCAGCTTCATCTAAGTTGTCAGCACGAACTGCAGTATCTGCAAGAACGGTCACAACATGCGGTTGAACTTCTAGAACACCACCAGATACATAGATTAACTCTTCTGTACCGTCTGCAAGCAGAACGCGAATTGCGCCCGGCTTGAGTAAAGTTACAAGTGGCGCATGACCCGGCATAATACCCAGTTCACCACCTGCACCTTTTGCGATTAGCATTGTTACAGCGCCAGAGTACAAAGACTCTTTTACACTGACAACATCACATTGCATTGTAGACATGAGAATCTCCTAAATTAGGTAACTAATTAAAGTTTCTCAGCTTTAGCAATAACTTCGTCAATACCACCAACCATATAGAACGCTTGTTCTGGAATGTGGTCGAATTCACCAGCTAAAAGACCTTTAAAGCCACGAATTGTTTCTTTAAGCGGTACAAGTTTACCAGGCGCACCTGTAAACACTTCAGCTACGTGGAACGGTTGAGAGAAGAAACGTTGGATTTTACGCGCACGGTAAACAGTCAACTTATCTTCTTCTGCAAGTTCGTCCATACCCAAAATTGCGATAATGTCTTTCAATTCTTTATAACGTTGAAGAACGTTTTGAACTGAACGCGCAATTTCGTAATGCTCAGCACCAACCACTAATGGATCTAACTGACGTGAAGTTGAGTCAAGTGGATCGATCGCTGGATAAATACCACTCGATGCGATATCACGGCTCAATACAACAGTTGCATCTAAGTGAGCAAACGTGGTTGCAGGCGATGGATCTGTTAAGTCATCGGCAGGTACGTAAACCGCTTGGATCGAAGTGATCGAACCAGATTTAGTTGACGTAATACGCTCTTGAAGAACACCCATTTCCTCTGCAAGTGTAGGCTGATAACCTACTGCAGATGGCATACGACCTAACAATGCAGATACTTCAGTACCCGCCAATGTGTAACGGTAAATGTTGTCAACGAACAACAATACGTCACGGCCTTTACCGTTTTCGTCTTTCTCGTCACGGAAATATTCAGCCATGGTCAAACCAGTTAACGCAACGCGTAAACGGTTACCTGGTGGCTCGTTCATCTGACCGTAGACCATTGCTACTTTGTCTAGAACGTTAGAATCTTTCATTTCGTGATAGAAGTCATTACCTTCACGAGTACGCTCACCAACACCAGCAAACACAGATAAACCTGAGTGAGCTTTCGCGATGTTGTTGATCAATTCCATCATGTTTACGGTTTTACCAACACCGGCACCACCGAATAAACCAACTTTACCACCTTTTGCAAACGGGCAAAGTAAGTCAATGACTTTAATACCAGTTTCTAAAAGGTCAGTAGACGCAGCTTGTTCAGCATAAGAAGGTGCTTGACGGTGAATCGGCAAACGCGCTTCAGTTGCAACTGGACCCGCTTCATCAATTGGGCGACCCAAAACGTCCATGATACGACCCAAAGTCGCTGTACCTACTGGTACAGAGATTGGTGCATTCGTGCTAGTTACGTTAAGACCACGTTTAAGGCCTTCGGTTGAACCCATCGCAATAGTACGAACTACGCCATCACCAAGTTGTTGCTGAACTTCTAAAGTAGTTTCAGTGCCATCAACGTGGAGAGCGTCATAGATCTTAGGAACGCTGTTACGTTCAAACTCGACGTCGATAACCGCGCCGATGATCTGAATGATACGACCGCTACTCATTGCTGTCTCCTCAATTCAAAATAATGTTAAACGGCAGCGGCACCACCAACGATCTCAGAAATTTCCTGAGTAATCGCGGCTTGACGCAGCTTGTTATAAATAAGTTGTAGGCTCTTGATCAAGTCACCTGCGTTGTCGGTTGCAGCTTTCATTGCCACCATACGTGCAGATTGTTCACAAGCGATGTTTTCAATCACACCTTGATATACCATAGACTCGATATAACGAACCAATAAACCATTTAAAAGCTCTTCAGCTTCTGGTTCATACAAGTAATCCCAACCGTATTGGCGGTTAAGATCGTCTGCGTCATCAGCCGCAGCTAATGGAACCAATTGTTCGATTTTTTGGTTTTGAGTCATGGCATTGACAAAGCCGTTCGATACGAGATAAATACGATCTAATTCGCCTTTATCAAACGCATCTAACATCACCTGTACAGAACCAGTTAACTGTTCAAGGCTTGGCGCGTCACCCAAATTGGTGGTTGCACCCAGCACTTTACCGCCGTAGTTTTTAAAAAACGAAACCGCTTTTTGACCAATCAAAGCAAATTGAACTTCAATTGACTGCTCTTGTTGCTGTTGAACGTGTTTCACCACTTTCTTGAACAAGTTAATGTTCAAACCACCAGCAAGGCCACGATCTGAAGACACAATAATATAGCCAACGCGTTTGACAGGGCGTTCAACCATATAACGGTGTTTATATTCAGGATTCGCTTGTACCAAATGAGCAATTACACGGTGCATATTTTCGGCATACGGACGGCCTAGAGCCATGCGCTCTTGCGCACGACGCATCTTAGACGCTGCTACCATTTGCATCGCGCGAGTAATCTTTTGCGTGCTCTTGATACTAGCGACTTTGGCGCGAATTTCTTTTAAATTTGCCATACGCTTAACCTAGTATTCGAAAGCCCTTTCGAGCTTCCGAAGGTTGATCCGTGAACCAAACCATAACTAGATTCAACATCGTTGAATCTTAGTAAGTTTGAGTCGCTTTAAAGCTTTCAATACCTGCTTTGAATGCAGCTTCGATGTCTTTGTCGTAGTTACCAGTTTCATCGATTTTTTGCATTAACGCAGCATGTTCTGAACGGAAGTAAGCAATTAACGCAGCATCAAAGTCTACGATTTTCTTCACTTCAACGTCAGCCATGTAGCCTTCGTTAGATGCATAAATTGAAACAGCTTGGTCTGCAATTGAATATGGAGCATATTGTTTTTGCTTCATTAATTCAGTTACACGTTGACCATGTTCAAGTTGCTTACGTGTTGCTTCGTCAAGGTCAGAAGCAAACTGAGCAAACGCTGCCAATTCACGGTATTGAGCCAACGCAGTACGGATACCACCTGACAATTTTTTGATGATTTTAGTCTGAGCCGAACCACCAACACGCGATACCGAGATACCCGCGTTCACAGCAGGACGAATACCCGCGTTGAACAATGAGGTTTCAAGGAAAATCTGTCCGTCTGTAATCGAAATTACGTTGGTTGGTACGAATGCAGATACGTCACCCGCTTGAGTTTCAATGATCGGTAATGCAGTTAAAGAACCAGTTTGACCTTTAACTTCACCGTTCGTGAATTTCTCAACGTAGTCAGCAGAAACGCGCGAAGCACGCTCAAGCAAACGTGAGTGAAGATAGAATACGTCACCTGGGTACGCTTCACGACCTGGTGGACGACGAAGAAGCAATGAAATTTGACGGTAAGCAACGGCTTGCTTAGACAAATCATCATAAATAATTAATGCATCTTCACCGCGGTCACGGAAGTATTCACCCATTGTACAACCAGCGTACGGAGCTAAATACTGCATTGCAGCAGGATCAGCCGCCGCAGCTGCGACAACAGTGGTATACGCCATAGCACCAGTTTCTTCAAGCTTACGTACAACGTTTGCGATGGTCGATTGTTTTTGACCAATTGCAACGTAGACACATTTAATGCCTGAGTTTTTCTGAGCGATGATCGCATCGATCGCCATTGCTGTTTTACCAGTTTGACGGTCACCAATGATCAACTCACGCTGACCACGACCGACAGGGATCATGGTATCAACTGATTTATAACCAGTTTGAACAGGTTCGTCGACCGACTGACGCCAAATTACACCTGGTGCTACTTTTTCAACAGCATCAGTTAATTTTGCATCAATTGGGCCTTTACCATCAATTGGGTTACCCAAAGCGTCTACGACACGGCCAAGAAGTTCTGGACCAACCGGAACTTCTAATACACGACCTGTGCAACGCGCTTTTTGGCCTTCTTGTAGGCTTAGGTAGTTACCTAAAACAACGGCACCCACTGAATCCTGTTCTAGGTTCAGTGCCATACCAAATAAGCCGCCGTCAAATTCGATCATTTCACCGTACATTGCATCAGCAAGACCGTGAATGCGCACGATACCGTCAGATACCATGACGATGGTACCTTCGTTTTTAGCGGTCGCGCTGGTGTCCAGATCGCCGATACGCTGTTTAATGAGCGCACTGATCTCGGATGGATTCAGTTGTTGCATTGCGCTATTCCTCAATCTTTTTAAAGTTCAGTCTTCTTTTAATGCATTATGCAAGAAGACGAGTCCGCATTTTTTCAAGCTTGTTCAGCGCAGAATCATCGATTACTTGATCGCCTGCACGAATAACCACCCCTGCGATAAGCGCAGCATTCACTTCAACAGAAACATTCACTGCAGCGTTGAATCGTTTTTCTAACGCATGTGCAAGTAACTGTTCTTGAACAGAAGTTAATGGAAATGCCGATTCAATTACGACATCAACCGTGTTGTTATTCTGTGATTTAAGCTGTTCAAATTCCACTGCAATTTCAGGCAACAAAGTCAAACGACTATTTTCAGCCAACATCGTCAAAAAGTTTGACACGGCTTGCGTTTGATTTTCGCCTAAAATTTTAGCAAAAAGTTCAACTTGCTCTGAAGGAGTAAGTTCAGGGCGACTCAAATAAGCGGAGAATGCTTCATCTTGCACCGCAGCACTAAGCAGTTGTAACGCAGTTGACCAAGTGTCAGCTGCATTTTGCTCAGTTGCATAAGCAAATGCTGCTTTTGCGTACGGGCGTGCCAACGTCAAGAGTTCAGCCATATTCGCCTCTCTTAAAGTTTAGCTGCCAGCTGAGTCAGCATGGCATTGTGAGCTTCAGCATCAACAGTTTGGTTCAGAATTTTCTCTGCGCCATCTACTGCCAAAGCAGCCACGTGTTGACGTAATTCTTCGCGAGCATTGTTGATTTCTTGATCAACCGCTTCTTTCGCTTGTTGACGAATACGCTCACCTTCAGCAGATGCTTGAGTACGCGCTTCTTCAATCAACTGCGCTGCACGACGGTTCGCTTGTTCGATCAATTGAGCTGCTTGTGCTTTTGCTGCATTTAACTCTTGCTTAACTTGTGCTTGCGCATCAGCAAGGTCAGCTTTCGCTTTTTCAGCAGCATTTAAGCCATCAGCGATTTTACGCTGACGCTCACTAATCGCATTGATTAGTGGTGGCCATACAAACTTCATACAGAATGCGACAAAAATCGCAAACGCAATCGCTTGGCCAATCAATGTGAGGTTGATATTCATTGCTATTCCTCAATAGTTTAATTTAGGAATTAAGCTGATTAACCTACAAACGGATTAGCGAAGATGAAGAACAAGCCAATACCAACACCGATCATAGGTACAGCATCAAGAAGACCTGCAATTAAGAACATACGTGTTTGAAGTTGTGGAGCAAGTTCTGGTTGACGAGCAACAGCTTCTAAAAAGCGACCACCTAAAAGACCAAAACCAATCGCAGTACCCAAAGCACCGAAAGCGATTAAAATAGCAGCAGCAATTGCAACTAAACCTGGAACGATAGACATGAAAAATTCCTCAGAGGTTAGGTTTATACCAATTAAATAAAATTTTATACCTAACCATCTTATGATAGTTAGGCGTTACCATTAATGTTTTTCGCTTGCCATGCTCAAGTATACGATAGTCAGCATCATAAAAATGAAGGCTTGTAACGTAATAACTAGAATGTGGAAGATCGCCCAAGGCACAGACAACGCCCATTGGATCCAAAACGGTAATAACGCGATTAAGATGAAGATTAACTCACCTGCATACATGTTACCGAATAAACGGAGTGCCAATGAAATTGGACGTGCAAGGAAAGTTACTAATTCCAAAATAAGGTTGACTGGAATAAGCAACGCTTTTGCAACGGGGTTACTTGGGTTAAATGGGTTTAATGCCAATTCGCCTACAAAACCACCAACACCCTTTTCGCGGATGCTGTAGAACAAAATTAAAACAAACACAGATAAAGACATCCCGAGTGTGATGTTTGGATCTGTAGATGGAACAATTTTGAAGTATACGTGGTGAGGATCCATACCAAATACGCTTGCACCGATGTGTTGAGCTAAATACGGGATAAAGTCAACAGGGATCAAATCCATTAAGTTCATGAGGAAAATCCACATGAAAATCGTTAATGAAAGTGGGGCAATTAAACGAGATTTGCCATGAAATGTATCGCGAACACTTGAGTCAACAAACTCGATAATCATTTCAATTGCTGCTTGAAATTTGGTTGGTACGCCAGCATTTGCAGCTTTAGCAACACACCAAAAAGTCAAACAAAAAATGAGACCAAGAGCTATTGACCAACCCATTGAATCCAAGTGAATTGCAGAAAAACCCATTTCGTGAGCTTCTTTCGCATTCTCAGCCAATTTCCAAGTACCGTCTGGCATTTTGCCATAGGTCAGGTTGGTCAAGTGATGCTTGATATACTCGGTCGAAGTAAGGGCATGTTCAACAGCCATAAATCACACCTGGTCAATGTCAATTACTAAAAAGAGCAGGACGAATATCGCATGCTGCCTGATATCTCGTCTCACTCAAAAAAATTTTCAACTTTTGATGTGTCTACACTCGTTTTTGTAGACGTGACACCCAAAAAGGCGCAACCCACGTCATGGTTTGAACGAGAATAAAACCACAAAACAATGCGACCGGAGATAACGGTTTGACATTGCTTAAAATCAAAACAAGTCCAACGATCAAAATTGCAAATTTTCCCATCATGCCACGATACATGTTCGCCAGCACTTGTTTCGATGCGCGCGCGCCAGCAACCCGGAAGGATTGCCAAGAAAAATAACTGCTTGCAAGCCAACACAGCAGCGCACCAAGTGCAGCGCTTTTGGCAGCAGTGAGATCTTTCACAGCCCATGCGATCAAGGCGGAAACAGGAATCATAAATGCTTGTAAGAAGACCAAAGCTTTCGCCAATCGTCGGTCAATCAAACGACTTTTAAAGCTCATTATTCTCTACTCACAGCAACAATGCTTGACAAGTTTAGTTGATGATCGTTTTTAATCGGAGGCATTATAGGGTCAGCCCCCTAAACATGCAATCATTTCCCGACTGAAGTACCATGATTTTCACAAAAAATCATGGCTTTTTAATTTAATGTTAAGCTTTTATTGCTCTGCTTATTTTTGTATGTTTAACGTACAATTTTGGATTGTACGCGCTAAATCGTCCCATGCAGTAATAAAATTGGTTTCACTACTCAAGCTTTCATCCACCGTTGCAAACCGAAAAGGCTGCAATTTTTTATATTGACTGCTGGCCGCCTGCCCTTCTGCCAACAAACACATGCTTGGATACGGACGGGTGTCATTTAAGTATTTAATTTGTGCAAGTGTAGGTGCTAAATGTGGATCTTCACTTAAGGCACCAGCAATTTTTAAGTTCAATGGGCGTTCAATGTATTGATACGCATCATGATACGACCAATACTCCATCGCTTTTTTGTTACGTCCAAATTTTTGCGTGTTTTGTAGCATCTGTTTAGCAAAGTTTTGTGCATTGGCCCAATATTGTGCTTTATTCTCAGGATGCTGCTTTGAACGCAGTGCTGCTATGAAAAAACCGATGCGAATGGCATTGTTTGGATCTAACCAAACATGGGTATCTACGCTGTTTGCAATGGCATTGCCACGCACATCACGTAACGGCAAGGTCGCCAAAATATTCATATTCAATAAAGAAATGGCTTTGGGGTTTTGACTGAGCAGTTTATCTAACGGAGCTTCGTGGGCTTTACCTAACCACATTACCAATTCGGCATCTTGAACCGCTTTACGATTGGCGGGTGTTAATTGCACATCGTGACCGGACTGGTTGGGCAGCAATAAAATAGGCTCTTCAATGCCTTTTGTAATTTCTTTGGCAATTAAAAAAAGAGGATGAATCGAGACCACAAAACCTTGTGGTTGCTGTGCCCACAATGAACCTGAACACAACAATAAGCTTAAAACCACCCAAAAACGTGCCCACATACCCATTCCTGCTTATCTCTATCAATACCAAGCAGACAATGTTACACTATAACAGTCGAAATAGTGTTATTTTAATTCACTAAATTGACTTTTTCCGATATGCAGTAGGTATAAATCATGAGTTCATGTTCACATTCTCATGTCAATGCGCTTCATGAAGTGCATGATCATGGCGATGTAAATGCCCGTATTTTAGAGGCTGAAGCGTTGTGCACAGCAACTGGTGCGCGCTTAACCCCTTTGCGTAAAGAAGTCTTAACCTTAATTTTAAATGCCGTTGGGCCAATCGGTGCTTACGACATTTTAGCGCAAATTAAAAATACCTCAGACAAACCTGCTGCACCGCCAACGGTTTACCGCAGCCTCGACTTTTTACTCGAAAAAGGCTTTATTCATCGTTTAAGCTCGATTAATGCTTTTATTCCATGTTGCCATCCGCGTGAAGGGCATCAGGCAGCATTTTTAATTTGTACCGAATGTAAAGCGGTAAAAGAGGCGTCTGCTGAAGGACTGTTGGCCCAACTACATCAGCTTTCTTCATCTGATCAGTTTAGTATTCATCAAACCATGATTGAAATTTCAGGAATTTGTCAGCAGTGCCAACCCCACTAACTCCAGCACCGCTGATTGCGCTGCAACAAATCAATGTTCGCATTGATGCACGTGAAATTTTAAAGCAGGTTGACTTCGAACTGCTACCGAATGAAATTGTGACCATTATTGGCCCCAATGGCGCAGGAAAATCTACCCTCATTAAAGTCCTTTTGGGCATATTAAAACCCAATTCTGGGAAAATTATTAAAAGCCCCGATTTAAAATTTGCCTACGTGCCACAAAAGTTTAACCCTTCGCACAGTCTGCCATTACGTGTGCAAGATTTATTGGCGCTTGAACACACCGATGCCGCCTACAAACAACAAATTTTGCAAGAAACCGGCATTTTAAAATTACAACAATCTAAAGTTCAGCAGCTTTCTGGTGGCGAAAGACAACGGGTTTTACTGGCGCGTGCCCTACTGCGTAAACCACAAATTTTAGTGTTAGATGAACCGATGCAAGGCTTAGATATTCAGTCTGAAGCCGAGCTTTATGAATATGTACGCAGCCTTCCAGAACGCTACGGCTGTGCCATTGTGATGGTTTCGCACGACTTACAATGGGTGATGCAAGGCACACAACGCGTGGTGTGTCTGAATAAGCATATTTGCTGTAGTGGCTTACCTGAAAATATTCAGCAGCATCCCGAATATCAAGCCATTTTTGGTCAACAGCGGGTGCTGTATCAACATCATCATAATCACTGTGGCCATGGCGACCATGTCGAGCCTTGTGAACATATCCCCCATCCTCACATACACCCCGAACCGGATGCATAACCCATGATGGAATGGTTAGAACTATTACTCCCCGCATGGGTGATGGGCGCTTGCTTGATTATATTAACTGCGCCTTTAGGCTGTTTAATGTTATGGCGTAGAATGTCTTTTTTTGCCGATACCATGTCGCACGGGACGTTGCTTGGCGTTGCAGTCGCGGCATTACTACATTTACCCATGTGGCTAGGCGTGGGTTTTTTAGCTCTGCTTTTGGTCTGCTTGTTATGGGTATTACATGACCGTCGCTTACCGAACGATGCGCTATTGGCCTTATGCTCTGCAACCTTACTTTGCTCAGGCTTATTACTGATTCAGCATTTGCCTGCATTACGCCCGGAACTGATGAGTTATTTATTCGGTGATTTACTGACCATTAGTTGGAGTGAATTACCTGTATTTGCCATCATTATTTTTATTTCTGTTGGACTGCTTTGGTGTTCTTGGTCGGCACAAATTCGTATTGCCATTGAACCTGACATGGCCAGCAGTGAAGGCGTGAATGCTCAATTACAGCGCCTAATCTTTATGCTTTTGTTGGCTTTATTTACCGTACTGGCTTTACGTGCAGTCGGCTCACTGCTGATGGGCGCGTTATTGGTTATTCCTGCACTCAGTGCGCGTTTGCTGGCGCACTCGCCAAAACAAATGGTTATTTATGCGTTTGTTTTAGGGCAAATTGGTTTAGCGATTGGCTTATGGTCAAGCGCATTACTCAATATTGCCAGTGGTTTAAGCATCGTCTTAACCATGTCGATGCTGTTTGCAAGTATATTCTTTGTGCAAAAACTCAGAAGTTAAACCCATTAAAAGCAGGCCTGTTGCAACCAACCGCCTGCTTTTGTGGTTATAAAAATGGATTTTCTACTTCTTTTTCTTGCTTCAGCGCCACTTTTTCAGGCAAATTTTTATCTTGCTCTAAGGCATCAACCACTGCATTGACCCATGCTTGCAAAGCTTTTGCGGTTTCTAATCCCTTCTGATCCTTACTAATTTGCAAATTGCCGTACAGATTGACACAGTCGAGTTGGTTTTCTAATGTGAGGTCATAAATGGCAGATGAGGATTGATCATCTTCAAACGGTTTAAACATCTTATTTTCCTTGCTCTGATTTAAATTGTTATTAAGCGCCTTTCAATAATTTTAAAATAAACTCTAATATCGCCTCAATCAATTGCTTTATGAGGTTATGTAGCCAATTGCCTGATATTTCATTGATCTTGGTTTCAATTTGTGAAGTCGACGCGGATTCTTTGCCCGTGGCTGACGCTGCACTATCGGCCGAGTGGGGTTGAAACTGCTTTTGTAAGGCTTGCAAGGATTCATCGGCCACATCCACCGCACATTGACTTTTCGCATCCCAATTCAGGTAAGCCACTTTGGCATTGGCTTTTACGTCGGTCATTACCAACGGCAAATGGTAAGTTTTACGTTTGGTTTGTTCGTTTAAGCTCGGAAAAACATTAATTCCGGTTAAATCTTCAATTTCACAAACGCTCACCACATACACCTGTTGTGAATTGTTATTCGGCGCATAATAGGCACCAATAACCCCAGTTTTGGGATAATACACCGCCTTAAATACCGCACTCGGTACAAGCACACCGTTACCAATGGTTTTTAAGCGCTGTCCGGAAAAAATTGGCCCTGTCACCACATACACGTCTTGTTTATTCTTTTTCACCATGGTGCGCGTGGCTTCTTCAAGCTTACGCCACACTTCCTGATTATTTTTTGGGGCTTGCGGCACCATATTGGCTAAAGAAAAACTGTCCGATTGCGATGCCGTATCCGACATATCGGCATTCGGTGACATGTGTCCACGGTCGTAACCTGACGCACGGTAATCGGCTAAACGGGCACGATATTCGGCAGGAATTTGGGTTTCTTCGTGGAAACTGTCTTCACGCTTAATACGTTGGCTAAAGCGCTCTGGCGTTAAATGCTCTGCACTCCATAACGGTGTTTTTGAAACACCCGAATACATCACATTAAAGCCATTAAAACACAGCGGATAACTCTTTTTAGTTAAACTGTCTTTGGTGAGAAACGGCGGAGTCTCTTGATAAAACTGCCCAAGACATCGAGAACTATTGTGCTCAAATACAGCAGATAAACTAGGTAATTTGGCAAATACAGGCGATGTTGCACCCAATACGAACACACCTAATACGGTATTTCGAAGAGAAACTAGGCGTTGTTTTTTCACAGACATGTTACGTTTCGCGTCCTTTATCATGCATACATCACCGTTGATGCACCATATCGGAGCTTAACAAGCCCGTTTTAGAAAGTATATTTTTATAAAAACAGATGCCTAATCCTTATACGGAAGGAGTGATTTATCTGAATAAGCAGGAAGATGCAACATTCATTGGATCACTTTTTAATTAAGATCAGCCTCAAGCATTAAGCCAATAGAACATACTACTGGCTTAATGAATACGCTACATTATTTTTCCTGAATGGCCGCACCTGCACCACCACCAATCGCACCACCAATGGCAGCACCGCTATCGCCACCCAACACCGACTTACCAATTACCGCACCAATGCCTGCACCAATTGCGCTACTGGTTGTGGTCTTTGAACTGCTATTTTTAGCATTGCTTGCAACACCTGCACCTGCCGCAGCACCGACACCCGCGCCTAATCTACCGCCCACATGATTGCCAACACCACCACCTACTGCACCACCTAAGGCCGCAGTACCAATACGCTGATTTTGGGGCGACATGTTCTCACAACCCGTAAACAAGAAACTGCAACTGGCAGACATGACCGCAACAAGAACGATTTTTTTCATTGTGATTTCCTTTCTATGCTTTTCACTCTTTATTTTATGGCTAGTTTTTGATCTAAACATATAGATTTTGTTATCTTGTGTGCCAAAAAGCAGCACAGTTGTTGCATCAATTGCCTGTTTTTCACGCGCAATCGCACAATTTAAGGGCTTAAACCGAAGAATGATTAAATTTTGTGTGAACTCGTGCCCGAGCTTCTATACAATATGCGCCCATGAATTGGAGTCAATAATGTCAGAGACATCTACTTTAAAGCGTGGGCTGAGTACGCGCCATATCCGTTTCCTTGCACTCGGCTCGGCCATTGGTACAGGGTTATTTTTAGGCTCTGCGTCTGCCATTAAACAAGCAGGACCTTCGGTCTTACTCGCCTATATGCTTGCAGGTGTTGCAATCTATGTGGTGATGCGCGCGCTGGGCGAAATGGCGGTGCATAATCCGGTTTCGGACTCCTTTAGCCGTTATGCATCTGAATATATTAGTCCTTTGGCAGGTTTTACCACTGGTTGGACTTACGTCTTTGAAATGGTCATTGTGGCGCTGGCCGATGTCACTGCATTTGGCATTTATATGGGCTTTTGGTTTCCAGATACTCCACGCTGGATTTGGATTCTCTCGGTGATTTTATTTTTAGGTGCCATTAACCTCATTCATGTAAAAGTCTATGGTGAAGTTGAGTTTTGGCTCTCAATTGTGAAAGTTACCGCTATTGTTGCCATGATTTTAGGTGGTTTCGGCATTATGCTGTATGGCTTACACATGCCAAATTCTGACTTTAGCCCGGGGCTTGCTAACCTGTGGCAACATGGCGGTTTTATGCCAAATGGCATTAGCGGATTCATTGCCTGTTTCTCGGTGGTGGTGTTTGCCTTTGGTGGCATAGAAATTATTGGCGTGACCGCAGGCGAAACTGAAAACCCTAAACAAGCCATTCCGCGTGCCATTAATGCCGTTCCAATTCGAATTATTTTGTTTTACGTGCTGACTATTTTTGTATTAATGGCAATTTTCCCATGGAACCAAATTGGTACGTCGGGCAGTCCATTTGTACAAATTTTTGAAGGGCTTGGCATTAAATCGGCAGCAACCATTTTAAATGTTGTGGTCATTACCGCGGCCATTTCAGCCATTAACAGTGATGTGTTTGGCGCAGGTCGAATGATGTATGGCATGGCACTGAAAGGACATGCACCAAAAGTGTTTTGTAAAACATCTAAAAATGGCGCACCACTTATGCCTGTGGTGGTCATGACGTTGGTACTGCTGATTGGTGTGGTGCTGAACTATCTGATTCCAGATAATGTCTTTGAAATTATTGCCTCAATTGCAACCTTTGCAACCGTGTATGTGTGGCTGATGATTTTATTATCGCAAATGGGCATGCGCAAAAAATTGAGCCGTGAAGAAATTAAAAAGCTGGATTTCCCCGTTATTGCATGGCCAATTGCGCCAATTTTAGCCACAGCATTTATGCTGTTCATTATTGCCATGATTGGTTATTTCCCCGATTCACGCCCAGCACTATACGTTGGTGCAATTTGGTTAGGGTTATTAGCCATTGCCTATTATGTTTGGGTGCGCCCAAAATAGGCATTCAAATAAGAAATTTAAACTAAAGCCTTGTTCAACAACAAGGCTTTTTTATTGGCGCAGGCATTTAAGCTCGCTACAATCTACATAAGCATGACGAGAGTAAGCCGCAATGTCTTTATCCCTTCCAGAATCTTACCAATGGGTGGATTGTAAGTTTGAGCAACATGCTGAAGAAATTTTAGCGATTTGGAACCACGAGATTTTACATAGCACGGCGCTGTATGAGTCAGAACCACGGCAACTTGCCATGGTTGAAGCTTGGTTTCAAAGTAAACAACAGCTCAATTTCCCTGTAATGGGTGTGGTTGCACCAAATGGTGAGCTAGCCGGTTTTGCAAGCTTTGGACATTTTCGCCCGCAGCCGCTTTCTCACTCCACAGTTGAGCATTCAATTTATATTCAAGCGCAGCACCAAGGTTTAGGTTTAGGCAAACGGTTATTGACTCAACTCATCCAAGCTGCTCGCCAGCAAAATTTTCATGCTCTGATTGGGGTGATTGATGCAAAAAACACTGCCAGTATTGTTTTACATCAAAAATTAGGTTTTCAACATGTCGGCTCTATGCCACAAATTGCCAGAAAATTTAACCGCTGGTTAGATGCAGAATTTTATCAACTTTTACTTTAAAGCGATTGATTCGAGCTTAAGGCCAGACCATCTGCCAATACCTGAAACACTTTGGCATTTAACGATTGTGCAACATTAAAACGTAAAAACTGCTCGGCATGTTCAGAGCGACTAAAAGCATGCCCCGGCGCTAGAATGACGCCATGCGCTAAACAGTATTGTAACAGCTGTTCGGAATTCACCCCTTGCGGCAGCTTACACCAAATTAGCATTCCGGCTTTAGGAACCATCCATGGATGAATGTCTAACAACGCCAGTTGTTGTACGCTATACGTCATGGCTTGAGCCAAACTTTTCTTCAGCCACTCTAAGTATTTATTGTACTGACTGCCTTGTAAAACTTGATAAATTACCGCGGCATTAAAATGGTCATGGTTTAAAGTGGTGGCCACTTTTAAGTCAAGCAAAGGTTCTATCCATGCAGGGTCTGCCACAATATAGCCACAACGAATGGCAGCAGAAATGGTTTTTGAAAAACTACCAATTTGCAAAATCTGTGCAAAACCGCCCAATGCAGCATAGCGTGGTGCCGGGGAATATTCTAAATCGGCAAAAATTTCATCTTCAATAATTAAAAATTGACACTGTTCGGCCCATTTCAAAATTTGATACGCAGTTTGTAGTGATAAACTCGCTCCAGTTGGATTATGCAGTCCGGAATTGGTGATATATAAACGCGGTTGATGCTGCAATGCCTGTTCAAATGCCTGTAAATCTGGCCCTGTTGGGGTAAATGGCACCGCAACGGTTTTCACGCCATGCACATTCAATAAGGCTTGAAAATTAAAATAGCAAGGATCATCGATTAAAACGGTATCGCCTGATTTTAAATACAGCCGACAAATCAAATCTATCGCATGCGTTCCACTTTCAACCAATAACACTTGATCGGGATGTGCAATCACGCCAACACTATCTAAACGCCGAGCAATCATTTGCCGTAATTCTGGTAAACCCAGCGCAGTTGCGTAATTTAATAACGCATTGGCATCGCCACGACTGACTGTGCGGATGGCTTTTCTGACTAATTCTTCAGGCATCCATGCACTGGGTAGCCAGCCACAACCAGGTTTTAATACATCGTCCGATGCATCGAGCGATTGTCTTGAAATCCACAAAGGATCGACTGTGCGATCGAACTGTGGCTGATATGGACTCAATAAATACGGCTGCAATGCAGACTTGACAAAAAAACCTGCGCCCTGCCGAGCCTCTAAAACATCTTGTGCAACTAAACGCGCGTAGGCCTCAACCACCGTTGAAACCGAAACGTGCTGTTGCTGTGCAAGGCTTCGCACCGAAGGTAATCTCGAACCCGAAATCCAAATGCGTTGTTCAATTTGCTGTTCAACCCAAAGCATGAGCTGCTCAATTTTGCTTTTTTTCGCTTTATTTTCCATAACAATAGAATAAATTGAACCAGTACAGTAACTTCAAATTGTATTGTAGTGTATCTCGTCAGGCAACACGATTCATCTTATAAAAGACAGCATAACTGGCTGGAGAACAACAATGCAATACAAACTCAATGGATGGATTAGTGGTTTCATTGGCGTGATGATCTTTTCAGGTTCACTGCCCGCAACCCGCTTAGCAATTATGGGATTTTCACCTGAATTCTTAGCGTTTGGACGCGCCGCGATTGCCGGAACAATTGCCCTGATCGCGCTCAGTTTACTCAAACAACCCAAACCGAATTTTAGCCAATTTAAAGCGTTATTTATGGTGACTTTAGGCGTGGTGATCGGCTTTCCCTTGTGTACATCGATTGCTTTACAAACCATCACCGCATCTTACTCGGTGGTCTTTGTGGCAATTTTACCTTTAGCCACAGCTTTTTTTGCCCTGCTACATGGCGAACAACGCCCACCTTTGCAATTTTGGATTTTTGCCATGCTCGGCAGCACGATTGTTATGATTTTCGCGTTCACACAAAGCGGTCCGTCACATACACTTGCAGGGCAATTATGGATGCTGGCTGCCATTTTACTGTGTGGATTAGGCTATGCAGCCGGTGGAAAATTATCGCGTGAATTGGGTGGCTGGCAAGTGATTTGCTGGGCGTTGGTGTTGGCATTACCGCTCACTTTGGTGCTGAGCTATTCTTATTTTCCCCAGAACCTCAGTCATATTTCAGTTTCAGCCTTATTGGGTTTCTTATACGTTTCGCTATTTAGTATGCTCATTGGCTTTGTATTTTGGTATCACGGTTTGGCCACTGGTGGCGTTATTGGTGTAGGGCAATTACAACTGATTCAACCGTTTTTAGGCTTAGTGTTGTGTGCCGTTTTATTGCATGAACAGATTAGCTTAAGTATGATTATTTCTGCAAGTTTGGTTATTTTATGTGTGTCCTATGCCCGCAAAGCCATTAATGCACCGGTTTTATCCAAATAAACCCCATAAAAAAAAGAGGATATGAAAAGTTGACATATCCTCATCATCACAACATATTGCCATTAAACGTCGTCAAACAGACCATCAAATAACACTGAAGATAAATAGCGTTCACCACCATCGGGTAAGATCACCACAATGGTTTTTCCTGCATTTTCAGGACGTTCAGCCAATTCTGCAGCGGCGGCCAATGCAGCACCACATGAAATCCCCACCAAAATTCCTTCTTGGGTTGCAGCTTTTCGCGCCCATGCCACAGCATCCTCACTTGTGACCGGAATCACTTCATCAACCAAGGTTAAATCGAGGTTTTTAGGAATAAAGTTTGCACCAATACCTTGAATTTTATGCGGTGCAGGCGTAATGGCTTCACCGTGTTTGGTTTGGGTAATAATTGGCGATTCGGCAGGTTCTACCGCCACTGAATATAACGGCTTGTTTTTAGTTTGTTCAAAATAGCGCGAAATTCCGGTAATGGTTCCGCCAGTGCCGACCCCTGCCACTAAAATATCGACATTACCACCGGTAGCTTGCCAAATTTCAGGGCCTGTGGTGTCTTGATGAATTTGTGGATTGGCTGGATTTTCAAACTGCTGTGGTAAAAAATACAGTTCAGGTTGCTCGGTGGCCAAGCGTACCGCTTCGTCTACCGCGCCTTTCATGCCTTTTGCAGGTTCAGTTAAAACCAAATTTGCACCCAATGCTTTTAGCACTTTTCGGCGTTCTAAACTCATACTGGCAGGCATGGTTAAGGTAATTGGATAACCCTTTGCCGCAGCCACAAATGCCAAAGCAATGCCTGTATTGCCACTGGTTGGCTCGACAATATGCATGCCTGCTTTTAACGTACCACGTTTTTCCGCGTCGCTAATTAACGCGGCACCCACACGGCATTTCACTGAAAATGCAGGATTTCGGCTTTCAATTTTTGCCAAAACTGTTGCACCGCCTTGAATAATTCGATTAATTCGAACTAACGGTGTGTTACCAATCGCTTCAGCATTATTGGCATATACCGCAATGCCTAAATTGTCAGGGGTTGGAAATTGTGCATCGGTGGTCATGAGTTATCCTTAAATTTAATTCGTTTAATATGGATAAAATCATAAACCTTTTTAATTCACAATCTCAAATAAAAATGGTCGTTTGTTATGAATATTGATGATAAGTATTTTCAGTTCTGTGCTAAACCCCATTGAACCTAAAATAATTTTTAAAGCTTAAACATCGATGATTCTCAATGACGATTCTGACTCAGCCAGAATTAACGCTTTAACTTTAATCGCTTTTTCAAAATGATCCAATTTCTGCGTCATAATCCACCAAGTCGCCGCTTCCATAAGAAGCTCTGGATCATCATTCTTATTTTTAAAAAAAGCATAAAAAGATAAGCCGACATTAGCGCCTTTTTTATCAATTTTTTCATTGCATCCATGAATAAACCTTTCTCTTAGTTCTGGCCGCACAGTATGTCTCGCTAAATTTTATATAAATATCATGTTTTTAAACTGATCAAAATTTATCGTTTAATAATGTCATTAGGCGTTAAATAAATTTCTGATTCTTCACCTTGTACAGTAGCTTTTAATTTTTTTGAGATATCAATCATTTTTTTAATCGCTTCAGGTGTAGGATTTTTGGTGAGTAAGTCACAAGCATTATAGTCATACCATAAAGAAAACTCCTGCCCACCAAGAGATACAAGAAAGTCATCTTCTGAATTTTGAATATCTACTTTTATTGTTGGATCAGATTTTAAATATGTATTCCATTCTTCCTTAGTAATACATTTACCATCATTCAGGTAAAATTCTTTTTTTGTTATATAGATATTATAGCCAGCATAGCTAATTGGACTAATCATTAAAAGGATCGGAATAATACATTTGAACATTGGGTTAAGAGCCTATAAAGGAATTAGAATTTAATTTTCCTAAGATTAACATCATACACCTTACAAAAATTATCATGTCAGCCACATTTAACATATATGATTCGTAACGAGTCAAATACCATCACCACAAAAACGATAATCAAAACCAATCCAACCAAAAAAAGACGCCCTCAGGCGTCTTTTTTATTCAAACAGTTAAACTTAGAACTGTTCTTCGTTTAATGCTTGGCTAAATGCTTGATCTACATCACTAAAGTCGTTATGTAGTTCAAATTCAGCCGCTTCTGCTTCTTGGCGACGACGCTCTAAATGATACGCCAAACCAGTACCCGCAGGAATCAAACGACCTACAACCACGTTCTCTTTCAAGCCACGTAAATCATCTTCTTTACCTGTTACAGCCGCTTCAGTTAACACACGCGTTGTTTCTTGGAACGATGCAGCAGAGATGAACGAGTCAGTTGAAAGCGATGCTTTGGTAATACCCATCAATTGACGCTCAAATTTCGCAGGGAATTTGTTTTGCGCAGCAACTGCTTGGTTTTCACCCACAACACGGATGTAATCGACTTGTTCGCCTTTAATGAAGCTTGTATCACCGCCATCGGTAATATCAACTTTACGCAACATTTGACGTACGATCACTTCAATGTGCTTGTCGTTGATTTTTACGCCTTGTAAGCGGTAAACGTCTTGTACTTCATTTACGATGTAGTTAGTTAACGCAACTTCACCTTTCAAACGTAAGATGTCATGTGGGTTTTGTGGACCATCAGAAATGGTTTCACCACGGTTCACATGCTCACCTTCGAACACGTTGATTTGACGCCATTTTGGAATCAATTCTTCGTAGATCTCAGAACCATCGTCTGGTGTAATCACTAAACGGTTCTTACCTTTGGTCTCTTTACCGAAGCTAACCACACCTGAAATTTCAGCAAGGATGGCATGTTCTTTCGGCTTACGTGCTTCGAATAAGTCAGCTACACGCGGTAGACCACCGGTAATGTCACGAGTACGTGAAGTTTCTTGTGGTACACGACCAATGACGTCACCCACACCAATGGTTTCGCCATCACGGACAGTCACAATGGTGTTTTGTGGCAAGAAGTAGAACTGTTCTGTGCCGTCTGCTGTGTCTAACACAATTGCAGGACGCATATCTTTACCAGAAACAGGACGTGCTGTTACAGGCAAGATTTCAACAGTCGTCATACCGGTTGCATCGTCAGTTTTCGAGGTTGCAGTCGCGCCATCAACAATCTGGCTGAAACGTGCTTTACCTGCAACTTCGGTCACAAGTGGATGTGTATGCGGATCCCAAGTCGCCACAATACCGCCCGCTTCTACAGCTTCGCCATCTTTAAGTAAGATTGACGCACCGTAAGGCAGTTTATAACGCTCGCGCTCACGACCTAAGTCATCGGCAATACCAATTTCACCTGAACGTGAAACAGATACCAAGTGACCTTTAGCGTGTTGTACAGTTTTCACGTTGTGGAAACGTACAGTACCTTTGTTACGCACTTGAACGCTGTTTGCAGCAGAAGTTCGGCTTGCAGCACCACCCACGTGGAACGTACGCATGGTTAACTGTGTACCCGGTTCACCAATTGACTGTGCAGCCATTACACCTACAGATTCACCTGGATTCACCAAGTGACCACGTGCAAGGTCACGACCGTAACATTTCGCACATACGCCAAATGTAGATTCACACGCAATGACAGAACGTACTTTAACTTCATCGACACCCGCTTCTTCAAGCTGCGCTGCGATTTTCTCGTCAATTAACGTACCGCGTGGTAATACCACTTCATCGTCAGATGCGCGGCGCACGTCTTCTGCCGTTACACGACCCAATACGCGGTCACGTAATGGCTCGATCACGTCACCACCTTGAATGAATGGTGTCATCACCAGACCACCAGCAGTACCACAATCTGGCTCTGTGATGACTAAGTCTTGTGCAACGTCAACCAAACGACGCGTCAAGTAACCCGAGTTCGCAGTTTTAAGTGCTGTATCGGCCAAACCTTTACGCGCACCGTGCGTTGAAATAAAGTACTGAAGTACCGTTAAGCCTTCACGGAAGTTAGCTTTAATCGGTGTTTCAATAATCGAGCCATCTGGTTTTGCCATCAAGCCACGCATACCTGCAAGCTGACGAATCTGTGCCGCACTACCACGGGCACCCGAGTCAGACATCATGTAGATACTGTTGAACGATTTTTGCTTCTCGTCTTCACCTTGTTTGTTTTTAACATTGGTGAAAGACAAGTTATCCATCATCGCTTTGGCAACTTGGTCGTTGGTACGTGCCCAAATATCGACCACTTTGTTATAGCGTTCGCCGGCAGTTACGAAACCTTGTTCGAACTGTTGTTCGATTTCACGGACTTCTGCTTCTGCTTTGTCAATAATCGCTTGTTTTTGCGGTGGAATAACCATGTCTTCCATACCAACAGAAACACCTGAACGTGTTGCTTGGCGGAAGCCGAGGTACATCAATTGGTCAGCGAAGATAACAGTGTCTTTCAGACCTAATTTACGGTAGCAGGTGTTGATTAATTTCGAGATGTTCTTTTTGGTCATCTCAAGGTTAATCATCTCGAAGCTTAAGCCTTCAGGAACGATTTCCCAAAGTAAGCAACGACCCGGTGTGGTATCCACAATAATGGTTTGCTTTTCACGACGACCATCTTCATCAATCACAGTTTGGTGTACACGTGCTTTTACGCGCGCGTGAATGTTCACCTGACCGGTTGCGAGCGCACGGTTCACTTCGTGTGTATCTGCAAACACCATGCCTTCACCTTTGGCATTTACCGCATCACGCGTGATGTAGTAAAGACCCAATACAACGTCCTGAGAAGGAACGATGATTGGCTCACCATTGGCAGGTGACAAGATGTTGTTGGTCGACATCATTAACGCACGTGCTTCAAGCTGAGCTTCGAGTGTTAATGGTACGTGTACCGCCATTTGGTCACCGTCGAAGTCGGCGTTAAACGCAGCACAAACGAGCGGGTGAAGACGGATTGCCTTACCTTCAATAAGAATCGGTTCAAACGCTTGCAGACCCAAACGGTGAAGGGTTGGCGCACGGTTCAACATCACAGGATGCTGACGAATCACCGATGCTAAAACGTCCCAAACTTCTGGCGTTTCGCGCTCAACCATTTTCTTCGCAGCTTTAATGGTGGTTGCTTGGCCAGAGGCTTGTAATTTTGCAAAAATAAACGGCTTGAACAATTCAAGTGCCATTTTTTTCGGTAAACCACATTGGTGCAAACGTAAAGATGGACCAACGGTAATTACAGAACGGCCAGAATAGTCAACACGTTTACCCAATAAGTTTTGACGGAAACGACCTTGCTTACCTTTGATCATATCTGCCAAAGATTTAAGCGGACGTTTGTTCGAACCAGTAATTGCGCGACCACGACGACCGTTGTCTAACAAGGCATCTACAGACTCTTGTAACATACGTTTTTCGTTACGTACGATAATGTCTGGTGCAGCCAAGTCTAAAAGACGTTTTAAACGGTTGTTACGGTTGATCACACGACGGTAAAGATCGTTCAAGTCAGACGTTGCAAAACGACCACCTTCAAGTGGTACCAACGGACGTAAATCTGGTGGAAGTACAGGAAGTACATTCATCACCATCCATTCTGGCTTGTTGTTCGATTCTTTAAACGCTTCCATTAATTTCAAGCGTTTCGACATTTTCTTCAATTTAGTTTCAGAAGATGTCTGTGGAATTTCTTCACGTAAGCGAGAAATTTCGTTTTCAAGATCGATATCTTTTAACAAGTCTTGAACCGCTTCTGCACCCATTTTCGCAGTGAATTCATCACCGTGTTCTTCAAGTGCATTGAAGTATTCTTCATCGTTAAGAAGTTGATACTTCTCAAACGGTGTCATACCTGGGTCAGTTACAACGTATGATTCAAAATACAATACGCGTTCGATATCACGTAAAGTCATATCCAATAACAAACCGATACGGCTTGGTAATGATTTTAAGAACCAAATGTGTGCAACAGGTGACGCAAGTTCAATATGACCCATGCGGTCACGACGAACTTTAGCCGTGGTTACTTCAACGCCACATTTTTCACAAATGACGCCTTTGTATTTCATACGCTTGTATTTACCACACAAGCATTCGTAATCTTTGACTGGTCCAAAGATTTTGGCACAGAATAAACCATCACGTTCTGGTTTGAACGTACGATAGTTAATAGTTTCAGGCTTTTTAACTTCACCATGAGACCATGACTTAATCATTTCTGGTGACGCAAGACCAATACGGATGCGATCAAACTCTACAGGAGCATGACCTTCTGAGTCCGTCTTTTTGCGCATGATATCGAGCAAGTCTTTCAATTTTTTTCTCCGTGTGCCGAAGCAATTTCAGTGCTACGACTGGGTCACAAATATTGTTTTTTAACTGAAAATTCCCTCACAACCGCTTAAAGTATAAACCAGCAGTGGTGAGGGCGTTAATGGTTACTTAGTCACCATTTTTCAGTTCAATGTTGATACCTAAAGAACGGATCTCTTTGGTCAATACGTTGAACGATTCAGGCATACCTGGTTCCATATAATGGTTACCATCTACAATGTTCTTATAGATACGGGTACGGCCTTCAACGTCATCCGATTTCACAGTTAACATTTCTTGCAAGGTATACGCAGCACCATAAGCTTCAAGTGCCCAGACTTCCATCTCACCGAAACGCTGACCACCGAATTGTGCTTTACCACCCAACGGCTGTTGCGTCACTAACGAGTAAGAACCTGTCGAACGCGCATGCATCTTGTCGTCAACTAAGTGGTTCAATTTGAGCATATACATGTAACCTACAGTTACCGGACGGTCGAATTTCTCGCCTGTACGTCCGTCGTATAAGTCCATTTGACCGGTCTTAGAATAACCAGCAAGATCAAGTAACTCTTTAATTTGACCTTCTTCAGCACCGTCAAATACCGGAGTTGCTAAAGGAACACCTTTACGTAAGTTACCAGAAAGCTTCAAGATTTCAGCATCAGTTAAGGTATCAAGCTCTTCTTGCTCGCCACCCACTTTGTTGTAAATCTTGTCTAAGAAGCTGCGTAGCTCCGCCATAGTGCGTTGCTGCTGCATCATCTTGTCGATTTGCTCGCCCAGACCTTTTGCCGCTAAACCTAAATGCGTCTCAAGAATCTGACCCACGTTCATACGCGATGGTACGCCTAGCGGGTTCAATACGATATCAACCGGAACACCGCTTGCATCGTGTGGCATGTCTTCTACAGGCAGAATGTTTGATACAACACCCTTGTTCCCGTGACGACCCGCCATTTTATCACCCGGTTGGATGCGACGTTTAACAGCCAAGTAAACCTTAACAACTTTCAATACGCCAGTGGTTAATTCATCACCCGTAGAAAGTTTGCGTTTTTTCTCAGCAAATTTCTCATCAATTTCAATGCCCTTTTCTTTTAAGAACACTTGAATTTGAGATAAACGCTCAGCAATTGCTTCGTCAGTTGGTTGGATGTCTAACAAATCAACCAATTCTAGACCAGACAATACCGCATCAGTCAGTTTGTCGCCGCGTTTCGTTGTACCGCCACCATTTGATTCTTGGCCATTCAACAAACGGATCACACGTTCACGCGCAGCTTCTTCGAAGATTTTATATTCTTCTTTTAAGTCTTTGCGGTACGCATCTAACTGAGCTTTTTCAATTGCTTGCGCACGTTCGTCTTTTTCTAAGCCGTCACGTGTAAACACTTGAACGTCAATGACTGTACCTTTAGTGCCAGACGGAACACGTAAAGATGAATCTTTTACGTCAGCCGCTTTTTCACCGAAGATTGCGCGAAGCAATTTTTCTTCAGGGGTTAATTGCGTTTCACCTTTAGGCGTAACTTTACCAACAAGGATATCGCCCGCAGTCACTTCAGCACCGATATACACGATACCTGATTCGTCAAGCTTAGATAATGCAGCTTCACCTACGTTAGGAATATCGGCAGTAATTTCTTCTGCACCTAACTTGGTATCACGCGCAACACACGACAATTCTTGAATGTGAATTGAGGTTAAACGGTCTTCTTGAAGGACACGTTCAGAAAGTAAGATCGAGTCTTCGTAGTTGAAGCCGTTCCATGTCATGAACGCAACACGCATGTTTTGACCCAATGCCAACTCACCGCCATCGGTAGATGGACCATCAGCCAACACATCACCACGACCAACTTTATCACCCAAGTTCACAAGAACTTTTTGGTTGATACAAGTGTTTTGGTTTGAACGTGTGTATTTGATCAAGTTATAGATATCAACGCCCGCTTCACCCGCGATCATTTCATCTTCATTCACACGAATAACCACACGTGATGCATCTACAAATTCAATCACACCACCACGGCCTGCAATCACACATACACCAGAGTCACGCGCAACGTTTGCTTCCATACCTGTACCTACAAGCGGTTTGTCCGCAAGTAAAGTCGGCACAGCCTGACGTTGCATGTTTGAACCCATCAATGCACGGTTGGCGTCATCGTGTTCAAGGAATGGAATCAGTGATGCTGCAACAGATACAACCTGCTGTGCAGAAACGTCCATATGCGTGACTTTTTCAGGCGGCATACGAATAGTTTCACCTTGGTGACGAACGGTAACCATTTCATCAATCAAGTTGTCATCGGCATCTACTGCTGAGTCGGCTTGTGCAATCACAGTGCCCACTTCTTCAATTGCAGATAAGTATTCTGTTTCTTCAGTTACACGGCCATCAACCACTTTACGATATGGTGTTTCTAAGAAACCAAAATCGTTCGCTTTAGCGTATACAGAAAGCGAGTTGATCAAACCAATGTTTGGACCTTCAGGGGTTTCAATCGGACAAACACGACCATAGTGTGTATGGTGTACGTCACGTACCTCAAAGCCTGCACGTTCACGCGTTAAACCACCTGGCCCAAGTGCTGATACACGACGTTTGTGTGTAATTTCAGACAATGGGTTGTTTTGGTCCATGAACTGTGACAATTGGCTTGAACCAAAGAATTCTTTGATTGCCGCTGCAACAGGTTTGGCATTAATTAAATCTTGTGGAGAAAGGTTGTCTGTTTCAGCTTGACCCAAACGCTCTTTCACGGCACGTTCAACACGTACTAAACCAACACGGAATTGGTTTTCTGTCATTTCACCAACAGAACGTACACGACGGTTACCCAAGTGGTCGATATCGTCGACTTCGCCTTTACCGTTACGGATTTCAATCAAAGTACGCAATACATCGATGATATCGTCATTTGACAAGATACCTTCAACTTCACGTGATTTTTGATCTGTACCGACTTCGTAAGGACGACCCAAACGACGGTTGAACTTCATACGACCTACAGGTGACAAGTCATAACGTTCTGAAGAGAAGAACAAGTTGTTGAACAAGTTCTCAGCAGCTTCTTTCGTTGGTGGCTCGCCTGGACGCATTACTTTGTAAATTTCAACCAAAGCTTCGTCACGGTCACGGGTTAAGTCAGCACGTAAGCTGTCTGCAACAAATGAACCACGGTCGATGTCGTTAGTGAACAGCATATTAAATTGTTTAACACCACCTTCAACAAGCTTCACCATCACTTCATGGCTAAGCAAGGTGTTTGCTGCAATCACATCACCATTACGTAAAATGATGTCTTCAGCAACAATGCGCTCGTACAAGTATTCATCTGGAACTGAAAGCTTAGTTAAGCCAGCAGCTTCCATTTGACGCACGTGACGCGCGTTAATACGTTTACCTTGTTCTACAATCACTTTACCGCTGTTGTCGGTAATATCAAATTGTGCCATTTCACCGCGCAGACGATCTGGAACCAATTCAATTTGATAGCTACCCATGTCTAAATACACGGGTACTTTTTCATAGAACATGTCTAGAATTTGTGAATCTGTGTAATTTAAAGCACGTAAAATAACAGTCGCTAATAATTTACGACGACGGTCAATACGGACATAGACCAAATCTTTGGCATCGAATTCGAAGTCTAACCATGAACCACGGTAAGGAATAATACGCGCAGAATATAAGGTTTTATTGGCGTGGGTTTTGCCTTTGTCACTATCAAAGAACACACCAGGTGAACGGTGTAATTGAGATACGATGACACGCTCAGTACCATTGATAACAAAAGTACCGTTATCTGTCATTAATGGGATTTCGCCCATGTAGACTTCTTGTTCACGAACATCTTTAATCGATTTCGTTTCACGATCTTTAATGATCAAACGAATCTTAACGCGCATTGGTGCCGCATAAGTTGAGCCGCGAAGAATACATTCACGTACATCAAACTCAGGTTTACCAAGGCTATACTCAACAAATTCTAAGGCAGCATTTCCAGAATAACTTTCGATTGGAAAAACTGAACGAAATGCGGCTTGGAGACCGAGATCCTCACGATTTTTGGGAATTTTACCATCTTGTAAAAACGTCCGGTACGAATCGACTTGAATCGACAGTAAGTACGGAACGTCCATCACTTTGGGCAAATTACCAAAATTCTTACGGATCCGTTTTTTTTCGGTATATGAGTATGCCATCTGGAGTCCTCGGAAAGTACAAAACTAAACCCGCCTGCAGTTCGGGTTTAGATGAAATTAGCAGGCCGATATGGCCACCACTACTTACAAATCTGCAAATGAGAGTGGTAAAAACGCTTAGCAATGTCTTTTTTAGGCACAAAAACATTGCTAAGCGTTTGAATACTTACGTTATTTTACTTAAAAGCATCATTTTTACTCAATTTGAATAAAAATCGAGCCGACTATTGTAACGCAAAAAGGCTGATGACCCAAGAGCCATCAGCCATTTTTCGGAGTCAATTTGCAAAAATCAACTCCGCAAAGAAATTACTTAAGAGTAACTGTAGCACCAGCTTCTTCAAGTTTCTTCTTAAGTTCTTCGCCTTCTTCTTTAGAAACAGCTTCTTTAAGAACAGCAGGAGCGCCTTCTACAAGATCTTTCGCTTCTTTAAGACCAAGGCCAGTTGCTTCACGAACTGCTTTAATAACAGCTACTTTGTTAGCACCGAAAGAAGTCAACTCAACGTTGAATTCAGATTGTTCTTCAGCAGCAGCAGCAGCGCCAGGAGCAGCAGCTACAGCTACAGCAGCAGCAGATACATTGAATTTTTCTTCGAAAGCAGAAATTAATTCAACAAGTTCAAGAACAGTTTTTTCAGCAACTGCGTTTAAGATTTCTTCGTTAGTTAAAGCCATGAGAGTAACTCCAAATGGGTATTGAATGATGTGTGTGTATGTGTGAGCTTATGCAGCTTCTGACTCGTTTTTCTCTTTGAGCGCTGTAATAAGGCGACCCAATTTCGAAACAGGAGCTTGAAGAACAGAGGCAAGCATAGTAAGCGCTTTTTCTTGGTTTGGAAGATTCGCAATAACGCTAATTTCAGCACCTTGATAAACTTTGCCGTCAAATGCAGCAGCTTTTAATTCAAATGCTTTGTTAGTTTTTGCAAATTCTTCAAACAAGCGTGCAGCTGCACCCATGTCGTCTTCAGAAGTTGAGAAACCGAGAATGGTTGGGCCAACAAGGTTGTCATTTAAGATATCAAACTGAGTACCTTCTAATGAGCGCTTAGCCAAAGTGTTACGTACGATACGCGTAGTTACACCAAGCTTACGAGCTTCAACACGTAATTGTGTTAATTGCTCAACGCTTGAACCTTGATAGTTAGCCACAACAACAGAAAATGCTTTAGAAGCAACTTCGCTTACTTCAGCAACAATCTGTTTTTTGCCTTCGATAAGAAGAGCCATTGTAAAACCTCCTAACGGTGATTTATGTACCTAAACAGGCACACTCCCAATTCGTAAGCCTTTCGACTTACACGCGGAGGAGGAACAAATCACACCACCGCGTCTACTCAGGTAACATTAAGATAAACGCAAGCATTCATCACCTGAGGTCTTTGACGCTGGCAAATTTACATTTACCAATTCAAAGTCCGCCTGCAAACACTTTTTACTTTTAGCAAAAAGAGATTTGCAGACCTTTAAAAATTCGTTTAACTAAAAGATTAGTTAGATACGTTGTTTACATCAACAGTCAAGCCAGGACCCATAGTTGAGCTAAGCGTGATTTTTTTGATATAAACACCTTTAGACGTTGCAGGCTTTAAACGTTTCAAGTCAGCAACTAAAGTCTCAAGGTTTGAACGGATCGCTTCAGCAGTAAAGCCGACTTGACCAATTGCAGCGTGGATGATACCCGCTTTGTCTACACGGTAACGTGCTTGACCCGCTTTCGCGTTACGTACAGCACCAGCTACGTCTGGAGTTACTGTACCCACTTTAGGGTTTGGCATTAAACCACGTGGACCAAGAATCGTACCTAACTTACCTACAACGCGCATTGCATCTGGAGCAGCAATTACAACGTCAAAGTCTAAGTTACCCGCTTGGATGCTTTCAGCAAGATCGTCAAAACCAACGATGTCTGCGCCTTCAGCTTTAGCAGCTTCAGCAGCAGCGCCTTGAGCGAATACAGCAACACGTACAGTTTTACCAGTACCTGCAGGTAAAGTTGTCGCACCACGAACCACTTGGTCCGATTTACGTGGATCAACACCTAGGTTTACCGCAACATCCAAAGATTCTTTGAATTTAGCAGCAGGAAGGCTAGTTAAAACTTGTACTGCTTCTTCCAAAGTATAAACTTTGTGCGCTTCTACAGCAGCAGCAATGGCTTTTTGACGTTTAGTTAACTTTGCCATGTCTTATAGCTCCACTTCCAAGCCCATAGAACGTGCAGAACCAGCGATGGTACGAACACGTGCGTCTAAATCAGCACCAGTTAAATCTGGCTCTTTAGTAGTCGCAATTTCTTCTAATTGAGCACGAGTCAACTTACCAACTTTAGTTTTGTTTGGTACAGATGAGCCCTTTTGAATACCAGCAGCTTTCTTAAGAAGAATAGATGCAGGTGGAGTTTTCATGATGAAAGTGAACGACTTATCGTTGTACACAGTGATCACGACAGGAATTGGCAAACCAACTTCAAGTTTTTGTGTAGCAGCATTGAATTCTTTACAGAATGCCATGATGTTTACACCACGTTGACCTAAAGCAGGACCAATTGGTGGAGATGGATTCGCTTTACCAGCTGGAACTTGCAGCTTGATATAGCCGTCAATCTTCTTAGCCATTTCAATTACCTCTGGGTACAAACGCCGTTAGGCTCCCCAATTTTCATTCACAGTGCAAAATACACTGTAATAACAATGCCCGATAAATCGGGCGTTTTTCATCCAAAACAGATTAAATCGTTTTTTCGACTTGGCGAAATTCGAGTTCAACCTGCGTTGGACGATTAAATACGTTAATTGTCAACGTTAAACGTGACTTCTCGTATTGAACTTCTTCCACCACACCTTTAAAGTCTGTGAATGGACCGTCAATAACCAATAATTCTTCACCTGGTTCAAACATCGTCTTAGGACGAGGTGCTTCACCAGTATTACGCACACGAGCAAGAATCGCATCTGCTTCTTTTTGCGTAATTGGCGCAGGTTTTTCAGGTGTACCGCCAATAAAACCAAGAACTTTTGGACATTCTTTAACAATGTGCCAAGTATCTTCATTCATATCCATTTCGACTAACACATAGCCTGGAAAGAATTTACGTTCTGATTTACGCTTTTTACCATCCTTCATTTCTACGACTTCTTCAGTCGGAACAAGGACTTCGCCAAAGCTATCGGCAACAGCACTACGCTGGATTCGATCATTCAGTGAACGCATCACTTGCTTTTCATAACCCGAATAGGCGTGAATAATATACCAACGTTTCATAGCTTCTTACCCGATAAACAACTTCACTAACCAGCCCAAAGCGTAGTCACAACACCACAACACAATAGAAGCGATAAACACAACTAGCACCACTTGCCAAGAAGTTGTTACCGTTTCTTGCTTGGTTGGCCAAGTTACTCGACGTAATTCTACGCGCGCATCCTTCAGCAAACGAATAAATCCTTTGCCTTGGTGGGTGGCGTATAATAAACCTAAAGCGACAATGATACAAGCAGAAATTACCCCGACCCGCACCCAAACACCATTGGCTGGCGCCCAATAAGCAGGTAAGTACTGATTTACCAACGTTGCCGAAATTAGCAAAATAAGAGCAATAATCCAAAGAACCACATCTAGCAGAGAACCAGAACGGACAACTTCAGAGGTGGTATTTCTTTGCGGAATTGGCGCATTATTCAATGCGTCACGCGATTGATCATTCGACATGGGTTTACTCGTCGTAGAATTTGCGACTTATTATAAGACAATTTAGCCAGCATCTTATAAGACAATTTAGCCAGCATCAAGTTTCAATTTTTGAAAAATGAAGTAAAAAAAGAGAATTTCTAACTTTTTAGAAATAAAAGATCAAAACCCTACAGTTAAAGTACTGACCACAACATAAAACAAACCGAGAACCTAAGTTCTCGGTTTACACAATTTAGTACCAGAATTATGCAGTTACTTTCGCAACAACACCAGCACCTACAGTACGACCACCTTCACGGATCGCAAAACGTAGACCTGGGTCCATTGCGATTGGGTGAATGAGTTCTACTGACATTTCAACGTTGTCACCTGGCATTACCATTTCAACGCCTTCTTTCAACTGGATTGCACCAGTTACGTCAGTTGTACGGAAATAGAATTGTGGACGGTAACCGTTAAGAAACGGAGTATGACGACCACCTTCGTCTTTAGAAAGTACGTATACTTCTGCGTCGAATTTAGTGTGCGGCTTGATTGTACCTGGTTTAGCAAGTACTTGACCACGTTGTACGTCTTCACGCTTAGTACCACGAAGAAGAACACCACAGTTCTCGCCTGCACGACCTTCGTCAAGCAATTTACGGAACATTTCAACGCCAG